>JAZNJP010000255.1:0-8849 GCA_045578125.1 Candidatus Gastranaerophilales bacterium
GCTATGGTTGACAGGATTAAAAAGCTATATGCGAATGCTGAAACTAAAAAATCTAAACCAAAAGCATTCATAGTTAAAAAAGCTAAAGCACCTGAGCCTCAGGTAGAAGAAGCGCTTGAAGAAGTTAAGCCAGAACCACCAAAATCTATGTCAAGAGTTGTTGTTAAAAAAGCTGAAAAGCCTGCTCCTGCTCCTGCTCCTGCGCCAGTTAAGCCGGATAAAGTTGAAACTGAAAAACCAAAATCAAGACTTGAAATTGTTCGTGAAGCTCCAAAACCTGCGCAAAAAGTTGAAAAAGCTGAAGAAGTACCTCAGCAAGTTTTTGCAAAATCAACCCAGCTTCCATATCAATCTCGTGTCCAAAAAAGAACTTTAACGGAGCCTAAGCAACAAAAGCCTGAAGCTCCAAAACCTGCTCCAGCCCAAGAAGAGGCTCAACCAGTTAAAAGGCATATTATCTCCCAAGATATGTATAATAAAAATGCTCGCGGCAAACGTGGTCCAAAAGACAGACGCACTAAAGAAGAAGAGCAAGAAAGAATTAGTTTAGAAAAAGCAACTCAAGGCAAACATAAAAAACACACTCAAGCAGAAGCAGAAGCAAGAGTTGTTACAGAAGTTGTTATTAATAAACCTATCACAGTTAATGATTTAAGTGACAAAATTGCAAAATCCCCTGCCGAAATCATTAAATTCCTCATGCTTGAAGGTATGATGTTAACTGTTAATGCAACTTTGGATATCGAAACAGCGAAAAAAATTGCGCTGCATTTCGAGATAAAAGTTCTTGATGAAGATATTGAAGAATTTATGGCACTAGAAGAAGAAAAAGAGGAAATTAACAAACACCTCATTAACGCTGACAAAAAATCTCTAGTAAGACGCGCGCCAGTTGTTACAATTATGGGTCACGTTGACCATGGTAAAACAACACTTCTTGATAGTATTCGCGCTTCAAAACACAAAATTACATCAGGTGAAGTTGGTGGCATCACGCAAAGTATTGGTGCATATACAGTTAAATTAAATGACAGAAAAATTGTGTTTATCGATACTCCTGGTCACGAAGCGTTCACTCAAATGCGTGCTCGCGGTACGCAATCAACCGACATCGCAATTCTTGTTGTTGCTGCAGACGATGGTATTATGCCTCAAACAATTGAATCAATTAACCATGCGCGCTCTGCTGGTGTTCCAATAATTGTTGCGGTTAACAAAATCGATAAAGAAGCAGCAAATCCTGATAGAGTTCTTCAACAATTAACCGAACACGGCTTAATTCCTGAAGAATGGGGTGGTGAAACAATTGTAGTTAAAGTTTCAGCACTTCAAAAAACAGGCATTGATGAACTTTTAGAATATATTATTCTTGTTGCAGATATGGCAGAACTTAAAGCTGTTAAAGATTGTCCTGCAACCGGTGTTATTATTGAAGCTAACCTTGATAAGGGTAAAGGTCCTGTTGCAACAATGCTTGTCCAAAACGGTACTTTAAAAATTGGCGATAGCATTGTAGTAGGTTCTGTTGGCGGAAAAGTTCGCGCACTTTTAAATGACGCAGGCGAAAGAGTTAAAAAGGCTGGCCCTTCTACTCCTGTTGAAATTTTAGGTCTTTCAGAAGTTCCTCAAGCAGGCGATTTCTTTGAAGTGGTTGAAAACGAAAAAGAAATGAAACGCATTATTGCTGAGCGCAAAGATAATGAAAGAGTTTCAAAACTCGCTGCGATTACTTCTAGTAATTTAAGCCAAGATGTTATTATGAACGACGAAATCAAGACTTTAAACTTGATTATCAAGGCAAACACCCATGGTAGCGCAGAAGCAGTTTCTCAAGCAATTCAAGATGTTAAATCATCTGTTATTGTTCCAAAAATCATTCACGCAGGTGTGGGCGACATATCAGAGGCAGACATTATGCTTGCAAGTGCGTCAGATGCTATTATTCTCGGTTTTACTGTTAAAGAAGACCAAAATGCTTTAAATGCAAACGAAAGAGCAAATGTCCCAATTAGAAAATATGACATTATTTACCAAGTGCTTGAAGATGTTGAAAAGACAATGATTTCACTTCTTTCACCTGAAATTAAACAAGTTGAGCTTGGTAAAGCTGAAGTTAGACAAATTTTCACAATTGGTAAGGTTGCAAAAATTGCTGGTTGCTACGTAACTGAAGGTAAAATTGTTCGTTCTAAAACAGCGGTCGTTATTCGAGACGGAGTTGAAATCTTCAAAGGTGAAATCAACCAACTCAAACGTTTTAAAGAAGATGTTAAAGAGGTTGCGCAAGGTTTTGAATGCGGTATTTCATTTGCTAAATTCAATGACCTTCAAGAAGGCGATATTATTGAAGTTTCAACAACAAAAGAAATTGAACGCAGTACTTTGGTGTAAATTATGAGTTTAAGAAACGAAAAAGTTAGAAAAGCCCTTATGAGGGAAATTTCAGACATAATATTTAGAGAAATTAAAGACCCAAGATTAACCGGTGTTGTCTCAATTACTGATGTTGATGTTTCGTCTGATAATTCTGCTGCTCGAGTTTTCTTTAGTGTATTAGGCGATGAAAAACTCAAGCTTGCAACAAAAGAAGCACTTGATGCTAACACTCCAAGAATAAGGCATGAAGTAGGTAAACGTATAAGACTTCGCCATACCCCAAGTCTTTTATTTATTCCAGATGACTCTTTAGAACGTGGTATGCGCATAAATTCACTATTAAACAAAATTTCTCGCGGTGAATTATAATTAATTTTATGAACACTAATCTTTTTGGATTTTTAAATATATACAAGCCAAAAGGAATTACATCTTTTGATGTGATTTACAAGTTGAGAAAAATTTTTGGTATTAAAAAAATTGGTCATGCTGGAACTCTTGACCCATTGGCTGACGGTGTTTTACCTGTTGCAATAGGCAATGCTTCAAGGCTTATTGAGTGCCTCAAGGGTGATAAGGCATATGTTGCAAAGATATTTTTTGGTGCAAATTCAACAACATATGATGATGAAGGCGAAAAAATACAAATTGCACAACCAAATTTTTCAAAAGCCGATTTTTTAGATGTTTTGCCTAAATTTATTGGTAAAATTAAACAAATTCCGCCTATGTATAGTGCGATAAAAGTGAATGGTAAAAAGCTCTATGAATTGGCTCGCCAAGGCAAAGAAGAGATTGAGCTTCTCCCTCGAGATGTCGAAATATACGATATTCAACTTTTAGAATTTAATCTTCCTTCTGTTACAATTTCTGTCTCTTGCTCATCGGGCACTTATATTCGCTCTCTTGCTTATGATTTAGGCTCTGTATTTGGCTGTGGTGCATACATAAAAGAGCTTAAACGAACAAAATCCAATGGTTTTGAAATTGATTGTTCTGTAAATATTGAAGATGTTACTGAAAAAGATATTATAAACCCAGTTGGTGTTATTAATTTCCCTTGCCACAAGCTTGATGATGCGGAGTATGCAAGGGTTAAAAATGGAAATTCAATCCCTGCTTCTTCTGATTTTTGTGCTAAGCAAAAAATATTTTTGTGTAAAGAAGATAAAATTATAGCTCTTGCAACGGTTGCTGATTCTTTATTTGTTGTTGATAAGGTTTTGAATATTTGTTAAAATAATAGAATGAAAGTTTTCATTAGAACATTAATTATAACTTTTGTGCTGTGTGTTGTTTACCATTTTTATTCTGGCTCTCATTTAATTGATGGTAGTGGCAAAATTGCTAAAACACCACCTGTTCAAACTAAAAATTCTCCTCAAGAAAAACCTACGCCTAAAAAGCCAAAAACTGATTTGCCAGTTGTGAATAAAGGCGTTTATGGTGTTTCTCAAAATCAAGAAAATTCTGCACGTATTTGTATGATTTCAAAAACAGGAGATTTTATTTTTGTAAGGAGAATTAAAACGACCGATAAGCTTGAAGAAACAATCAGGCTTCTTTTAAAAGGTGCAACTAAAGAAGAAAAAGCAAAAGGAATATACTCTGAAATTCCTACAAATGCTAAACTATATTGGGTGCGCGAATCTAAAGATAAAATCATTGTTAATTTGAGTTCAGAGTTTGCAGAAGGTGGCGGAACTCAAACTATTATGGCGCGCATTAATCAGCTTTCAAAAACCGTTAAAGCCCAAAAGAAAGATTTGCCAGTTTATCTTTATATAAACGGTAAAATTGTTGAATATATTGGCGGCGACGGTGTTTATTTGGAGCAGCCATTAAACTAAAATTTAATTACGTTTAAAATATCTTGGTTTATTTTAAATGAGAATTTTTTTGCATTTCTAAGTGCAAAATAAAGAATATTTTTGTCGCCTATTTTGTATATTCCTGCAATTCCTTTGATTTTATCATATGGGAGATTTTCAACATCGCCTTCAAATAATATGTATTTTGAGGTTTTTTTGTTGATTATTAGCTTATCCCGCTTTGTGATTTGTAAATTCTGAACATTTATTGGAAGGTTTGAAAACAGAATTGTTTTTTCAATTAAAATTTTATCTATATTTTTATTATCAAAATCTTTTTCGGTGATTTTATTTTTTGTATCAAGAAAAACAGTTTTTTGGTCAGATGGCGTGTGAATTACGGTCATTTTTTTGTAACCCATAACGTCAAATGTTTTTGATAATTTATAGTCACTTTGAAGTTTAGAGAAATCTCCGAAAGGTTTTGCTTGTGTTATCAGCTCTCCCCTATCTGGCGATGCTGTGTTTTTGAAATCAAATTCGACTTTACCTTGTGTA
Source organism: Candidatus Gastranaerophilales bacterium (assembly GCA_045578125.1). Lineage (GTDB taxonomy): Bacteria > Cyanobacteriota > Vampirovibrionia > Gastranaerophilales > Gastranaerophilaceae > RGIG1918. The sequence goes on from JAZNJP010000255.1 coordinate 4,746, forward strand.
ACTGCTATAATCCCTATGATTGCAAAAACATAAACAACAAATCTAAAAATCGCTCTCAAGCAACCCATTGCCCTTTTCCCTTATTTTTTGTATATTATACATCAAATGAAAGATTTGGTAAAAGATATAAACTCTGAACTTATTAATTCTTCTGATTTACTTATTCAATATAGAGATATCAGATTGCAAAATGAAGGCTATATCGTCTTGTTTAGGCTCGGTGAATTTTATGAAACATATTTTGATGATGCCTGTGTTTTATCCCAAGTGTGTTCAATCAATTTAACCAAAAGGCATTTTAAATTTGGTGACATTTATTTAGCGGGTTTTCCTTCTTTAAAAAAGCCCGAATATATTAAGAAACTCCTTGATAAGGGCTATAAAATAGCGCTTTGTGAAGAATTTCAAGAAAACTCGGATAATAAAATTAAAAAAAGAAAAGTTGTTCGTAAATATACTCAAGGAGTTTTGCTTGAAGAGGAGTTTTTAAATCCTGATGAAAATAATTTTCTTTGCGCTATGCAGTATAAGAATAACCTTGCAGAACTTTCTTTTTCTGATGTTTCAACTAATCAGGTTTATATAACAAGTGTTAAACCTGAAAAAGTTTTAGATGAAATTCTTAAATTTAACCCTTCTGAAATTTTGCTTTCTTCGGATTGCTCATGTTCCAAAGACTTATCTTCTCAAATATCAAATATTTGTGAAGATACTAAAGTAACTTTTCTAGAGAAAAAATACTTTACTATTGATTCTGAAATTGCCTCGAGTGATGCTTATTCTTCATTGAATGCCATTTTTTCCTATACTAAAAACAGCACCTTTGAGTGTTTAATTAATCCTTGTATTGTTTTCTATAATGCACAAAATCACTTAGATTTATCTTATGGTGCACTTAGAAACCTTGAGGTTTTACAAAATATGCAAAACTTGAAAAAAGATGGTACTTTGTTTTGGGTTTTAGATAAAACAAGAACACCAATGGGCAGAAGGTTCTTGGAATATTCTCTTAAATTTCCATTGCTTTCTAAAAATCAAATACAAGAAAGGCAAAATATAATCTTTTATTTTCTTGAAAACAAAGAATGTTGGAACTTTATTGAAGATAACTTAGCTTTAATTGGAGATGTTTCAAGAATTATAATCAGAATTAAAAATAATTGCTTTAAGTTCAAAGATTTTCTTGATTTAAAAAATTCTGTTTCAGCAATTTTAAGACTTGTCCAGAAATTTAATAAATTAGAAATATTTTCTTTTTCGAAAAATCTTCTCGCTGAGCTTGATGTGCTTGAGAACTTTTTGTTTAATAACATCTCTGATGATTTGTTCAACCCAGTGAATCCGCTTAATAATTCCGAGTTTCAATATTTGTTATCAAAAATTAACAATACTTTAGCTTTGATTGAAAATTATGAAAAAGAATTGATGGGGAAAACAAAAATTAAAAACCTAAAAATTGTTCAAACCAAAAATAACAAGTTTGTAATTGAGATTCCTCGCTCAGCCTCAAATTGTGTTCTAAATGATTTCATTTATCATCAAAACTTATCTAATACCACTAGATATACAACGCATAAACTCGATGAACTATCTTCCGAGTATATATTAGGTTTGGCAAATAAAACCAGTATGATTGAAACCTTAACTCGAGATATATCTTCTTATTTGACTCAATATTTAGGTTTGTTTTTAAATTATGCCGATAAGATTGCGACATTTGATATGCTTTTTGCTTTTGCCCAAGTGGCGCACGAGCACAATTATATTTGCCCAAAATTCAAAAATAATGAGCTATCTCTTAAAAACGCAAAGCACCCATCACTTTCTATTAAATATCCAGATTTTCAGCCATCTTCATTTGAATTTACTCAAAATTTACCGAATTTCGTTTTGCTTACAGGAGCGAATATGGCAGGAAAATCAACCCTTATGCGCCAGCTTGCCTTGATTTGCGTTATGGCTCAAGCTGGTTCTTATGTTCCAGCATCGAGTGCTGATTTGCCTATTTTTGATAAAATTTTTGTTCGTTTTGGAATGCTGGATAATATTTTCAAAAACAAATCTTCTTTTGCGCTCGAGATGCATGACGTGAAGCAAATTTTAGATAATGCAACTAAAAACAGTTTAATTCTTCTTGATGAACTTGGAAAATCCACTTCAACTCAAGACGGTTCCGCAATTGCTCGCGCAGTGTCTGAGTATATTTTCAATTTTATTGGTGCAAAAACTATTTTCGCAACTCATTACCATAATTTGAAAGAAATGTGTACTTCCTATCCTTCTCAAGTCCGCCCTTTGGTCCTTTCTATTTCTCAAGGTTCTAGAATTATTCAAGACGGATTTTTAGATAAAAGTTATGGAATTAAAATTGCTGAAGAACTTGGAATGCCAGAATATATTTTAGAACGTGCACTTAACTATGCCTCTTCTTGTCAATGATTTTCTTTAGTTTGTAAGCTGCCTCAAGTAATGGATCAATTGGCGTCCCAAAAGATGGCGCGTATGTTAAATCTAAATTTATTAATTCGTCAACAGTCATTTTGCTTTTAATCGCACTTGTTGCAATATTTATTCTTTTATCTGCATCACCTTTCCCAACTGCTTGAGCCCCAAGAACTTCACCTGTTCTTTTATCTGCAACAAGTTTTAGAGTGATTTCATTTGTGTTTGGCATATAACCTGCTCTATCATGTTTTTTTACTGTTGCTGAAATTGGTTCTATGTCAATGAATTTTGAAAATTCTTGTGCGTGTCGCTCTGTAAGTCCGGTGGTGCTTATTGTAAAATCAAAATATCTTGTAACAAACGAGCATAAAATTCCCTCGAATTTTTCATCACCGCCCGATACATTTATGGCGCAAGCGCGTCCTTCTTTGTTTGCAATAGAGCCTAACGAAATATACATGGGGATTTTTGTAATCAAACAATGCTTTTCGCAACAATCACCAGCTGCCCAAATGTGCTCAATGTTTGTTTGCATTCTATTATCAACCCTTATTGCTCCGCTTCTTCCTGTTTCAATGCCGGCTTCTTTAGCAATTTCCGTGTTTGGCGTAACGCCTGTTGCAACAATGCAAAAATCTGCTTCTATAACTTCGCCTGAATCAGTAATTATCCCAACAAATTCATCTTTACCCACAATTTTATCAACTTTTGTGTTTTCTCTGATTACAACCTTGTCCCCATCTTTTTTATGAATGTAATTCTGAATAATTTTTGCTATATCTTTATCAAAATTCGATAAAATTTGCTCTCCTGCCTCTAACATTTCAACTTTAATATTGTTTGCAACAAGTGCCTCAAGAATTTCAATTCCTATATATCCGCCACCAATAATAACGGCAGATTTAGCGGTTTTCATTTTTTCTTTAATTGCAATTCCGTCTTGAATTGTGCGTAACTTATAAACATTTTTTAAATGTCCGCCTTCAATTTTTATTTCTTTTGCTCGTGCCCCTGTGCAAAGTACAAGTTCGTCATAGTGTACTTTTTTGTTGTTTATAATCACTGCCTTTTCATCAGGGATTATTTTTGTGCAAGCGTGGTCAAGGTACACATTTATTCCTGAATCTCTAAATTCCTCAGGCGTTCTTATAATTAAATTTTCTATTTTTGGAACTATTCCTTCAATGTAGTATGGCAATCCGCAGGCAGAATAAGACACAATGTTTTCATTTGTGTACAAGTGAATTTCATTTTCTTTATTCATTCTGCGGCACTTTGCTGCAACTTTAGGTCCCGCGGCACAACCGCCTATAATAACGATTTTTTTCATGTTATATTAACTACAAGAAAGGTGGCAATTTTGCAATTAACAGGTGGGCAATATAAAAATACTAAATTAACTACTCCAAATGGAACGCGTCCCACGCTCTCTATTGTGCGCGAAGCAGTTTTTAATGTACTTTTTTCTTATTTTTCAGAATTTAGTGAGCTTCATTTTTTGGATGGTTATTCAGGTTCTGCTATTATGGCGCTCGAGGCTTATTCAAGAGGTTTTGATGTTACTTTGGTTGAAATTAACCCAAAAATTGCTTCGTTTTCATCTTTGAATTTAAAAAAAATAGGCTTAAATAAAAAAATTGTAATTTCTGATTATAAAAA
>JAZNJP010000256.1:0-4033 GCA_045578125.1 Candidatus Gastranaerophilales bacterium
GGCTCACAGAACGACATGGCTACGATCCGACTTTATACAAGCAATGCAAAGAGCTTACCTTGCGCTAAAGGCTAAATTTAATACGCAAGATGTTCAGCAGTACATACTTGAGCAGAATAAATTTTTCCTTGAATTTCAAGAAGTTATGAAATCACTCGGGAAAGAAGACTTGCCACAAAAAGCTTATACACATAAAACCATGATTTTGTCCCTTTTGCATTATTTAAACAAGAATAATGAACCGGTTTTGCAAGAACTTTTGAATGACAAAAGCTTTAATAATATTTATTTAAAAAATGCGCTTATTGGAATAAAGAAAAATAACGACCCAGCACCTGCTTTAAGAGTTATAAAAATGGCGCAAGAAATTGGTTATCAAAAAGATTTTAGCTTTGCGCTTGCTATATTAGCCAGTGAAGCGAATGAAAAAAATCTTCCGATGATTGAAAAAATGCTATATGAGCAAGAATTTTTATCTGAAAATGATGATTTTGTTGCTACAAAATTGATGAATTTTTTAAGAAGCGCTGGCGTTGGTCTTGCAAAAGATTACGCGGAAGACGATACAATGACTCTTGATGTTGTTGATGAAGTGATTGAGTTGGGTCAAAATTTTGAAGAATAATCACAAGAGACAAAAATCTTGTTATAATAACTGTAATAAATTAAAAGAGGTTATTATGGAAAAAATTGCTAAGTTTCAAACTGTAATTTCTAGTGGAATTATCACTCTTGCGCTAATTGTTTCTTCGCTTATATTTTCATCTAAAATCACAAAAAATGAAAACATTACAGTTACAGGTTCTGCTTATAAAATTGTAAAATCGGATAGTGCTAAACTTTCTTTTTCAATTAGAACAAGAAAAATAACTCAAAAAGATGCATTTTTGTTTTTGAAAAAACAAGTGCCCGAAGTTGAAAAATATTTACTTGCAAAAGGAATTAAAAAAGAAGATATTGATGTTAAATCTGTGAATGGGTATGGTGTATATAAACAAAACGATAGAGGTTATTCGACAAACGAAGTAATTGCCTATGAAGCAAGTCAAATTATTGAAATTAAATCCAATAATGTTTTGAAGGTTAAAGAAATTTCAACAGATATCCAAAATTTAATCAATAATGGTATATACGTTGATGTGCATTCTCCAGAATATTTTTATTCTGATTTGGCTTCAATAAAAATAGAACTTTTAAAAGAAGCATCAAAAGACGCAAAACAAAGGGCGGAATCTATGCTTGAGGCAACAAATGCTCGTGTTGGCAAGGTTGCTTCTATGAGAATGGGTGTTTTTCAAATTACCCCAGCAGATTCTAACATGGTGTCTGATATGGGAATTAATGACACATCGAGTATAGATAAAAAAGTGACTGCGGTTGCAAATGTAGTGTTTAAAGTTAAATAGTTTCGTTTTTTGTGGCACACTTTTGTTTTTTGCACTTTTAAGCTAGAATGGATATATTCTCGTGCTGGAAGGGCAATTCAAATGATTGAAACACTCGAAAATATTTTATTTCCGTTTGTGGTCAAATTTAACGAATATCTCTCAAATTACATTCTCGTCTTTTTGCTTGTAGGCGTTGGCTTTTGGTACACAATTAAAACTAAATTCATTCAAATAAGATGTTTCAAAGAGGGTTTTAAAAACATTTTTGGCGGGATAAAACTTTTTGATAAAAATCATCAAGAAAGTATGACTTCTTGGCAAGCGCTCACAACTTCAATTGCTGCACAAGTTGGCACAGGGAATATTATCGGTGCATCTGGTGCTATTTTGATTGGTGGCCCTGGGGCGATTTTTTGGATGTGGGTTATTGCTTTTTTTGGAATGGCGACAATATACGCAGAAGCAACTCTTGCCGTTAAAACAAGGGTAATTGAAGAAAATGGAAAAATAAAAGGTGGCCCTGTGTATTACATCACGACCGCTTTTCAAAATAAATTCGGCAAATTTTTAGCAGGGTTTTTTGCAGTTGCAATCATTCTAGCGCTTGGTTTTATGGGTTGCATGGTGCAATCTAATTCAATTGCAAATAGTATGCAAACAGCATTTAATGTTCCCGCTTGGGCGGTTGGGCTAATTCTTGTTATTGCTTGTGCTTTTATTTTTATTGGTGGAATTAAAAGGCTCGCCTCGGTTGTTGAAAAACTTGTTCCGATTATGGCCTTTTTCTTTATGTTTGGTTGTTTGCTTGTGTTAATCATCCGTGCAAAATATCTTCCTGAAACATTTGGTTTGATTTTTGAATATGCGTTTCATCCGCAGGCAATAATTGGTGGTGGTTTTTGGTATGCCTTTAAAACAATGCTAAGTCAAGGGGCAAAAAGAGGCTTGTTTTCAAATGAGGCCGGTATGGGCTCAACTCCGCATGCGCATGCGCTTGCAAACGTGAAAGACCCACACCACCAAGGAACAGTTGCTATGATGGGCGTTTTTATAGATACTTTTGTTGTTTTGACTTTAAATGCCTTTGTTATAATTTCAACACTTTATGCAGGGGGTGGGGTTTTATCTTGTGGTTATACGGGTGAAATTGTTAATATTTTAAACAAAACAAACCTTGCGCAATGTGCATTCGGCACAATTTTTGGCGAAACATTTGGCGCTGCCTTTGTTGCAATTTGCTTGATGTTTTTTGCTTTTTCAACAATTTTGAGCTGGAATTTATTTGGCAAAATCAATATGCTATATCTTTGGGGTAAAAATAATCCAAAAAAAGTCGAGCTTCTTTATATGCTTTGTGCGTTATTTTTTATTATGCTTGGCACATTAATTTCAAGTGATTTTGTTTGGGAACTTACTGATATGTTTAATAATCTTATGGTTATTCCAAACGTTATGGCATTATTTGCCTTGTCTAGCTTGGTTCTTTCATTAATAAAAAAATAATATTATATATGAATTATATATTCATTTCTTAATATTTCTTAATAGTTAATTAAATTTTGTCAATTCTCAAAAATAGAAATTTTTAATTTAATTAAGGATACTATTTAGAGAGCGAGAGATTATTATGAGTTTAGACGCATTAAGAGCAAAACTTCAAGAAAACATTAAAAATGACAAAGGTGATAAAAGCACCTCAAATCAAGCTTCAAGATCTGAAATTAACGAAGCATATAATTCCGTAAAAAATAACAGCTTATTTGCTGGTGATGGCGTTGGCGGTTACCAAGATAGAATGCAATGTGCTATTGAAAGATTACAAAATAATGATAAATGGACTGTAAGCACATATAATGAAGAAACAGGTGAATACGAAGACCAAAAATTATTAGATGCAATTGCTGATTCTTATGATAGTGAATTAGACCTTTACATCAATGAAGTTGTAAGAGACGTAATGTATAACATTGGTGAAAATGACCAAGTAAACTTTGGTAGCTGTTCAAAATCTTATTTATCAGACGCTGCAATTGAATACTTAGCATCAAAAGGTATTAGAGCTGATGCTGTTGGCGATACAAACAGAACATATGTATTCTCATTAGTAAAAATGCCAAGCCAAGCTGAAGTTGAAAAAATGACAACTGAAGAAATTATGAATCACGTATATAGTGAAGATGCTGAAATCCTTACTGATGAACAAGGAAACAAGGGTAGCATTATATTCTCAGATTGTTTAATTCCAGATGGTTATGCGCAAGGTGCAGAATTCAACTTATCAAGCATATTAGACGAAATGGGCTATGATTGTGTATCTAAAGCTGACTTCAAAGGCTTTACAGAAGCTGAATACTTCGAATACATCAATGGTATGGAAGAATTAATCCAATCTGGTGAATTTGATAAATACTCAAATGAAGGTTTAGATAAATTATATGGCGATATAAAAGAAAATGGACAATTTAGAAGTGGTGCACAAAACGCTGTTAACCAATTATGGGGCGGTAGAGGCTTAGCTCCAGGAACAGGTGGAGTTGGCTCATCAACTTCAACAGAAGGAACTCTTGAAGAGCTTGAAGAATTAGAAGAATTAGAAGCAAAAGAAGAAGCTGAAAAAACTTCTGAAGAAAGAGAAAAATTCATTG
>JAZNJP010000257.1:0-2212 GCA_045578125.1 Candidatus Gastranaerophilales bacterium
GCAACTTTGAATAAAATATCTTTTGTTGAGGTGCTTCCAGCCTTTGTGCTTTTTGATTTAAGTTTTGTTGTAAGTTTTTTAGCTATATCTTCATCGAATGGAATTCTATGTTTTTCAAGAATTTCAACAAACGCTTCGACAGCGATTTCTTGCCAAGAGATTTCGCTTGTTGATTGTGCAAGTTTTACTTGATTTCGTCCATTATGTTTTGCGAAATAAGTTGCCCTATCTGCCATTTCGATTAATTCATCGATGTCTGCAGTGTGTTCAATAAATGTTGCAACACCAATGCTTGCTGTAACATGGCTTGGCCCTTCGACATATGTTTCTTCAATTGTTTTTCGAAGTCTTTCTGCAGCAATCATACCGCCTGCGGCGTCAATCCCTGGAAGAATAATGCTAAATTCTTCTCCACCAACACGAGATGGAATATCAATTGAGCGAGCATTGTCGCTAATCGCTTTTGAAATTGCAACAATTGCCTTGTCCCCTGTTGTATGACCGTAGGTGTCATTAATTTGCTTCAAGTGGTCAAGGTCAAGTGAAATTAAAGTGAAAGGTTGTTTTAAACGAAGTGCACGAGAAGCTTCTCTTGAAATTGCATCTTCATAAAATCTTCTATTAAATAGCCCTGTAAGAGCATCTGTTACAGCTTGTTTTTTAACCGTGTCAAATAGGTTTGAAATAGTAATTGCAAGTTCAATCTGACGCCCAAAGATGTTGAGTAAATTAAGTTCATTTTCCTTTGGTTCAGGTCGTGGTGAAAATACCATCAAACTGCCATAAAATTCCTTTGCACTATATAATGGTCTTGCAATAAAACATTTTGTTTTTGTGTATTTTTTAATATTTTGAATTGCAGATGGGGTAATTCCTGGAAAAACCTCTTCAATAATATTTTCAAATTTATAAATTCGACTTCCCTTTGTGCCATTAACTAAATGGTTCAATTCGCCAGCTGGGTTGATTAATATTTTCTTTGAGTAAAAAGATTCATCTAAAAAATTATCTAATTGTTCTGAAAATTCGTTATGCAAAAAAGTTTTGTATGCAAAAAAATCTCCTTCTTCGTCTTTTTGTTTTTGCAAAATACAGCTGTAAACATAGCCAAATTCATCTTGCAAACTTTGAACAATTGCTTCAAGAACACTGCTCAATGGTTTTGAAGAATTCATCATATCCCAAACATTTTCCAACGTTAAAAGTGTTTGATTGGCTTGTTTTAACTCTTTTGTTCTGAGCTGAATTTCTTCTTCGAGAACTTTATTTTTATGATAAATTTCAATTATTTCGTTTCCATCTTTAACAAGCTTGTTTTCAACCTGTTTGATGTTGTCGTTGTATGTTTTAAACCATTCAAAAATACCCATTTCTTAATTATAAACTTTTTTTTAAAATTTTCAAATATGTTTTAAAAATGAAACATATCTCAAACTTTGCTTTTCAAAGATTTTGCTTTGTATTATAATGATGAAAAATAAAATGAGGAAGATATGGTAAATTCTGTTGTATTGGTTGGGAGAGTTGGACAAGACCCTGACACAAAATTTTTTGAAAGTGGGAAAGTTAAATCAACATTTTCTGTTGCAGTTGGGCGTTGGAGCTCTAAAACCAAGGAAGAAATCACTGATTGGTTCAATGTTGAAGTTTGGGATAAACAAGCTGAAATTGTTGGCGAATGGGTGAAAAAAGGTTCACTTGTTGGGGTTGAAGGTCGTCTTGCGATTAACAAATGGACTGCTCCTGATGGCACGCAAGTTGAAAGATATATTATTCGTGGTCAAAATGTGCGTTTAATGGGCTCAAAAAGAGATAACGCCAACGGGTAGTTAACATGCAAATTAATAATATTATAGGTATAGTTGCTGATGACCTGACTGGTGCAAATGATACAGCTTTGCAATTTTATTTGCATGATGCCAGCACGCATATACTTCTTAATCTTGATGTTATGCCTGAAACATTAAAAAATATTGATATTTGGGCAACTTCAACAGAGAGTAGAAATATAGATTCGCAAGCTGCGGCTGAAAATGCTCGCAATGCGTGCCGAGTTTTAAAAGAAAAATTTGGGGTTGAGCATTTTTATAAAAAAATAGATTCAACACTTCGTGGAAATATTGCTTCGGAAGTGCTTGCAGTGCTTGAAGAAACAGGTAAAGATATCGCAATTATTGCTCCTGCTTTTATTCAAGAAGGAAGGAAGTCGGAG
>JAZNJP010000258.1:0-1507 GCA_045578125.1 Candidatus Gastranaerophilales bacterium
CAATTACACAAACAACAATTCTTTGTCCCCAAATTTTTTCTTTTAATTCTGTTGCTTTTGTTAGCAATTCTAAAACAACTGGTGCAACAGTATAATCATCAAGCAATTCGCCGTATATTAAAATGCCATTTGGCTCCATAATTACTCCATTACTCCTTTTATTTTATCTGCTAACTCTTTTGCATAGTTTTCGTTTGTTACATCAATATATTCACAAGTTCTCTGTGTTTGAGTTCTATATACTTTGGAAACATATGTTGGAGACCCTTTTACGCCAATTTGTGTTGCGTCTAGATATATATCACTTGCGCTATATATGTTGTAATAATAATCTTTTGCCTTAATATAACCATCTATTTTTGGTATTCTTGGTTTCTTATCGAAATTATTAATACATAATGCAATAGGTAATTTTACTTTTGATGTTGTTCTTTCTCTTTCTGTTTCGGAAACAACTTCAATTTCTTCTTCCGTTACATTTACAATAGATGTAACGTGAGAAATGCAAGGGAAGTTCAATCTTGTAGCAGTTGATGTTCCTGTTTGTCCTGTTTCTCCATCAATAGCTGTTTGACCAAAAATCACAATATTTGTGTCATTCATTCTTGATTTAATCATTGAAGATAAAACGAGTGAGGTTGCCCAAGTATCAGAACCTGCAAATTTAGCATCAAATAAATGATATGCTTCATCAACACCCATCGCAATAGCTTCTTCTAAAACTTTTTGCGCTTTCCCTGGACCCATTGTAATTGCGATAACATATGCATTGGTCGCCTCTTTAATTTGCAAAGCCGCCTCAATTGCTTGCCTATCAACAGGATTCATAATGCTTTCCATTTTTGTCCTGTCAATATTATTATTTTCTGTCCACTGAACATCTTGTGTATCTGGAACTTGTTTTATAAATACTGCAATCTTCAATCTGAAAAACCCCTTTTAAGATATATTTTTATACAAAAGTATCTCTAATGCAAATCTGTTACATGTCTAAGGCTATATCAAGTGTTTTTGCTTTTGCTACAATTGCACTTGAAGATATAACATCTACTCCTGTTTTCGCAATTTCGCCTATTGTGTCAATTGTTACATTTCCACTAGCTTCAACCAGTGCTCTTCCGTTTATTAATTCAACACATTCTTTCATTTGTTCGCAAGACATATTATCTAGCATTATAATATCAGCCTTAACTTCAATTGCTTCTTTTACTTGCTCGATTGTGTCGCATTCAATTTCTATTTTGTGCGTATGTGATAGATTTTCTCTTATTTTATTTACTGCATTTGTAATTGAACCTGCAAATTGTATGTGGTTATCTTTTATCATTACGCAATCAGCCAAGTTAAATCTGTGAAGTCTTGCACCACCAACTGATACTGCGTATTTTTCAAACATTCTAAAGTTTGGTGTTGTTTTACGTGTATCAACCATTCTTACACCATATTCTCTGATGGCATCTTGGTATTTGCGTGATTCAGTCGCTATACCACTCATTCTTTGAACATA
>JAZNJP010000259.1:0-4587 GCA_045578125.1 Candidatus Gastranaerophilales bacterium
CTTGAAAAATTGCAAATCGAAGACAGTTCTTTAATTGCTGGTTCTATCATATGGTAGCCTTTGTCAACGTCAGCAAAGAAAATATATTCTCCAAGAACTTTTTTAGATGGCCTACTTTCAATATAAATCAAATTCAAATTGTATTTTTTGAACACTTCGAGAACTTTCAAAAGCGCACCTGATTCGTTTTTTGTTGTGAATGCAAGAGAAGTTCTGTTGCAGGGTAAATTTAAATCTTCATAACCCACAAGCACAAAACGCGTGAAGTTTGCAGGGTTATCATTTATTTTTTTTGCTAAAACATTCAAATTATACAATTCTGCACAATATTCATTCGCGATTGAAGCATAGCCTAAGCCTTTTTCGCTTACAATTTTTGCAGAATTAGAAGTTGAAGACGCACTTATGAGTTCAATGTTCGAACCAAAATTTTTAGAGATATAATTTTGGCATTGAGCAAGCGCTTGCGGATGTGAAACAATATGGGTTATGTTTTCAAATTTGTCATTTGAAATTAAAGAATGTTCCACTTGCACCAAAATTTCCGCCATAATTTTAAGTTTTGACGAAGCAAGGTTGTCTATTGTTTCACGAACTATTCCCTCAAGCGAGTTTTCGATTGGTAAAACACCGTAATATGAAACATTTTGAGATAAAATATCAAGAATTTTTTTAATTGTTGATATGCTTTCTGGTTCATAATCTTTTAAGATTTTTTTATTAACTTTTTTCATCGCAATTTGCGAATATGAACCGTTAGGACCTAAATATAAAAGTTTTTTATTGTTTTTCATAGAAAAATTTTACAACTCTTGGCGAACTATTGCAATAAATGTTATAATCTGTGTGTAGTAATAAGGTTTTTATGAGCGGTAAATCTCTTAATTCTTGCGTTACATGCGGGCACAAACTTCGTTTTTTTGATAGTTTTTGTCCTGCATGCGGAACAACAAGGCATATTCAATGCGAAAGTTGCGGGAATATATACAATTTAAGCGCATCGCATTGTCCTGCATGTGGTTCAGTGAACTTGGTGCCAAACCAAGGAATGAGTCTTTTTATAAACTTGATAAGCATATTTATTGTTTTTGTTGTTATTGTTGTAACATTTATTCCTGTAATTTATGAGCATTTTTTAGAAGATAAAAAAAATTATAAAAAAAATAATGTTGCAGAATATAAAAACAACGATATTTATCAGAATGAAAATTTGTATTATGAAATAACCCGCAGAATGGGCGGTAAAAACATTGTAATTGAAGATATGATGGAGTTTTCAAATTTAAACTCTCAAGATATTCTCGCATTAAGAGAGCAAGCTGTTAAAAGCTCGTCTGTTTTTGAAGAATTGGGTGATTATACTCCATCAAGAGCAGTTTTTGATATTGAGGACAATATACCTTGGATTGGCGCATACCAAGTGGCGTGCGTTGGAGTTGAAGGTCCTAATTATAGAATTGGTGAAGGTCCTTCAAGAGAATCTTTAACTATATTAAACCCAGAATTGCTTTTGCACCCGCTAGTGCCTTCTGTTCATCAAGATGAGCGTTCAAAATGCGATAAATCACTTTTCTATATTCCTAAAAAAATCATTTATTTTAAAGATACAAATTCAATTACAACATATCTTGATATCACATCTATCAAGCAAAAAATGGGATACATTGTTTATCCTTATTATTTGACAACGGCAAATGCTAGAGATTTAGGCTATAATGCAATCTTTGCTTCAGAATATACTAATGTCACATTCGCAAACAAAGACGATAATATGTCGTTGAATATTTCTGAACCTCGTGGTTTTTGGCATAAAGGATATTCTTGTAATCTTCCAGATGGGTGTAATAATTATTCCCCAAGGGATACAAGATTTGAGATAAAAACACCAAAACTACCTGCTGCAATTCGTATAAAATTATGGAAAAATATGCCACACAAAAGTAGTGCAAAAGCAGATTTGACTTACGAAATTGTGTTTGAATAATTATTCTGCAATGCTTAGTGCGATGCGTCTATCTTCAGGGTTGAACTTAGTCACTATAACATCTATTTCATCGTTTTCCGAAAGAATTGTGTTTGCCCTGTTTTGATATTCGACAACATCTGCTTGAGGAAGCAAGGCTTCAACTGCTGGATATACTTCAACAAATGCGCCAAAATGTTTAACGCGTATAATTTTTCCTTTTAATTTTGCTCCTTCTGCAATTTTCCCTTTAGCCTCAACCCAAGGGTCTGGTTCTAGATTCTTCAGACTAAGTGAAACTCTGTGCTTATTGTGGTCTATGCTCAAAATTTCAACATTAATTTTTTCGCCAATTTTTAAAATATCAGAAGGGTGTTCTACCCAGCGCCAAGAAATTTGACTTAAAGGAAGCAGAGCATCAACGCCTCCAATATCCACGAATGCGCCAAAATCTGCAATCCGTACAACTTCTCCTTTAACAACTTGACCTTCTTCAAGCTGTGAGAAGATATCTTTTCTAATTTCTTCAAGGCTGTCTGTATAAACTTTTCTGTTAGACAAAATGAAATTATTTTGTGCATTATCAATGGTTAAAATTTTGAGTTCAATTTCTTTTCCTATGGCATTATTTTCGTCTTCCTTTAACCTTAGATGACTTGATGGGACAAAACCGCGAACACCCATAACATCAACAAGCAATCCGCCTTTAACAGATTGAGCTACAATGCCTGTCACGATTTCATCTTTTGCTTTTATTTCTTCAAGTTTTTTGATACTGTATGCTGCGCGAACTTTTTTGTATGAAATGGTAAATTTTCCATTTTCGTCTTCTTCTTCGGTGATTAAAAATTCATATTCCTGATTTTTTTCTAAAATTTCTTCTATATTTTCTTCTTTATTATTTCTAATTTCAAAATTTGGGCAAAGAGCGCTTGTTTTTGAGCCAATGTCAACTATTGCGCCTTCTGAATCGTAATTAATAACCGTACCTTTGACTAAATCGCCTTTTTTAAAATTGTAATCATAGCCTTTTAAAAGTTCAGCAAACTCTTCGTCTGAAATATGAATTGGTGGCATACATTATCTCCACATACCTAACAACTTTAATTATATCAATTTTTTCCACATGTAGTTAGTATTTGAAGTTTTTTTGTTAAGAAACGTAATATTTATTCTTCCTCTTCTCTCACTTCGCCACTAAGGTTAAAATTTTGGTTATGAATATGCATTAAATATCTTTTTAAATCACCAATGTTTTGGTTTTCTTCAACCAAGTTTCTTTTTGGCATTTTCATTAGTGTGTCTTTAACTTGTTCGAATTGACTTTTTTCACCAGATAATTTACCGACAAGTTCATCTATATTGTTTGCAGAAACATTTGGGTAAAGCGCTAAAATTTCGCTTTCAGTTTTCCCGATTTCAAATTTATACAACCATTTAAGAGTTTTAATATCTCTTTTGGTGAGGCTTGTTCTTCCATATTGATGTGGGGTGTACATAATATCATCTGTATATGGCGAGTGCCCAAGCCCAACCGCATGCCCTATCTCATGCAAAATTGTGTGATAAACTTCGTTGTCATCCATATATTTGCTGTGTAAAATGCCATCAGAAATTCCAATTTGCACTTCTGCTGAATAATATCTCCCGTATTTATCAAAATTAAAATGGCACATTCCAAGAGATTTTCTATCCACTCTTTTCCATTCCAAATTAACTTGCGAATCGTTTAAGTTAGTTACAATTTCAAATGCAACGGTGCCATTACTTAAAGACTCCCAAGTGTTGAGTGCTCGAATTACCATTTCTCTATATTTATATTTTTCACTATCACTTTGTTTGGAATAAAAAGAAAAAGGCGCAATAAAAAATTTTAATGGCATTAGCCCTTGTTGCCATCTAGAAATTTTATTTTTATTAAAACATTCTTGAAGATATGTTGAGTTTTGCATATAATATATTTTATCAAAAATGAGGAGTTTTTTCTATGAATATAATGAACATGATGCAAAATGTGCAAAAAATGCAAAAACGTTTGATGGAAACACAAAAAGAACTTGAGAATGTTGAAGTTGCAGCACAATCTGCAGGTGGTGCAGTTGAAGTTGTGTACACTGGTCAAGCAAAATTTAAAAGAATTAAAATAAAACCTGAGGCAATTAACCCAGAAAATCCTGATTCAGTTGATACAGAAACAATTGAAATGCTTGAAGATTTAATCACAGAAGCTCTTATGAATGGCACTCAAAAAGCAACTAATGAAATGGAAGCTAAAATGAAAACATTAACAGGCGGCATTTCAATTCCAGGATTATTCTAGTGGAATATACAAAACCTTTAGCAAAATTAATAGAATATTTTCAGAAATTGCCTTCAATTGGCCCAAAAACGGCTCAAAGGCTTGCTCTTTATATGATAAAAATGCCCGATTACGAAGTTGAAAATTTCGCATCTTCAATGCTTGAGGCTAAAAGAACCATAAAATATTGCGAAGTGTGCTTCAATATGTCGTCTGATAGCCCTTGCGAGATATGCTCTAGCGCTAATCGTAATAAAGAGTTAATTTGTGTTGTTGCAGAAACTAAAGATTTGATGGCAATTGAGCGCACAAATGAATATAAAGG
>JAZNJP010000260.1:0-4508 GCA_045578125.1 Candidatus Gastranaerophilales bacterium
TGACATCGAGCACAAGCTTTGTTTGCTCAAGCTTATACGTTTCCAACTAAGCCTCAATCAAATATTTCAAATCCATATTAGAGGTTTTTAAGTTTCTAATCGCCTCTGCTTGGTCTTGAGTAAGTTCACCAAATTTATTATCAAGAAGCAAGTCAAATGTTTTATCATGCGCAATAACAGGAACTTTAAGGTCGTGCGTCAGCGCAGCAATAAAATCAGACTTCAAAACAGCCATTTCACGTTCTCTATCTATATGCTCCCGAATCATGTTGTCTCTATCTGAAATACTTTCAATTGAGGAATTAATAACATTTTCAAGCTCGCGCTCAAGCTGAGTTTTTGCTCCAGTTAAATTTGTATTCAAATTTCCGTATCTAATTTGATAAAAAATATTAATAATTTTTCTAAGGTAATTTTCGTGCTTTTGATTTTTCTTAAACAAAACAAAAGCAAAGCAAATTAAAATCAAAAAAATAATACATAAAAAAATCGAAACCAAAAAAGCAAACATCAAATGCCTCTTTATGAAGCTTTGCGCTTTTTGCGCGCAAGAGTATAAAGTTCAACATCAATGTAAGATTGTGAATATTCCTCATCTGCATCTTCAAAGAAATCAACGTCAGATGCTGATTGACTGTATGATTCATCAAAAAACCTTACGTTCCCCATTGTTACAACTTTAAATTTAGTCTCTTCAAGAAGACTGTAACGATGCGCAAACAATTGTGATGTTACAACTTTATTTTTATATGTGCAAGCAAGAATTCTATCAATCAATTTATTTTGCTCAGGAGATAATGCATCTCCTTCAAGAGCATCAACCGCAAAACAAGGAATTGTGTTTACTGATGAAGCAGTGTTGCTTTGCACAACTGTTATAAGTAATTTCGAAATATTCATAAAAAGAGTATCGAAATTTTTAATGTCATGGCAAGTGAAATATAGTTTGCCGTCTTTGAGTTCAAGTCTAGCTAAAGGATTCTCACCAAAAGATTTCATAATAAAATTGTTATTATTCTTCTTAATTGCCGCTAAATCAATTTTGTTTCCACCAGAAATTGAAGGTGCAACTGAAAGTTTAAAATTTATAACAAGAACACATTTATTTATTTCATTCAAAATATCTTTAAAATTATTTTCAAGAGCAGCATTTGCCCTTATGTCTCTTTTAATTCTTTGCCTTGTTGAATTATGTTCAAGACTATCTAAATAATCAACAACTCTATACGTATTAGCATTCATTAAATATGCTACTAAAAAGAAAAATATCGAAGAAACCAAATACATACTATCATAAGGCTTTCCAGCATATATCATTGAATGTTTGAAAAATAAAGTTGTAAATTCAGCAAAAGGCTTAAAAAGCGGAACTAAAAAATCGAGACATTTGAGCTCGAGGACATGGCAAGCATAGAGCATCATGTAAACAAATGCAAAAAACACCATTACTACTCTTGCAAACCCGTATGCGTCAATTATAATTCTTGAGCTTTTTCTCATAATTCAATATTATCAATAAGTCTCGTAGTATTAACTTTAACAGCAATCAAAGCCGTTGAGCCAGCCTTAATTATATCAGTTTTTTCATAAATTTCAAACGTCTCAGAATTAACAATTTCAAAATATTCTATATCTAAGCCATCTAAAATTGCAAAAACCATATCTGTAAGCGGCATAATGTTATTTATGCCATTATCAAACATCTCTTTAACCTTGCGAAGTGCTAAAGAAATTTTTTCTGCCTCTTTATGCTCGTCTTCTGTAAGATAGGAATTTCTGCTTGACAGTGCAAGTCCAGATTCTTCTCGAACTATTGGACAAGCAACAATTTCAATATCAAAATTCAAATCTTGAACCATTTTTTTAATTATAAAAAGCTGCTGAGCATCTTTTTGCCCAAAATAAGCCTTATCTGGGCGCACAATATTAAACAATTTAGCGACAACGGTTGCAACACCATCAAAATGCCCGATTCTGCTTTTCCCGCACAATTTATCGACGTCTTCAAAAGAAGGGCAAACCATTGTTAAATTCTTTTGGTTCTTATACATCTCAGAAGGATTTGGCGCAAAAATGAAATCAACTCCGCAAGTTTTACACATGAGAGAATCCGCCTCAAGTGTTCTTGGGTATTTATCTAAATCTTCACCAGCACAAAATTGCACAGGATTCACAAACACAGAAACAACTGTATATTTATTCTCTTCAACCGATTTTTGAATTAAGCTTTTATGCCCATCGTGAAGCGCGCCCATTGTTGGAACAAGCCCAATTGAACCTTCCTTGCAATTTTTTAGCTCTTCTCGAAGCTCTTTAATTGTTTTTATAATTTTCAAGTTTTTGCCTTTCTTCATCTTTCAAAAGAAAACTTTCACTATCTGTTGGAAATTTTTTATTCTTTACATCTTCAACATATTGGGTAGCGGCTTTGGTCATAATTTCTTTTAAGTTTGCGTATTTTTTAGAAAACTTAGGACTAAACCCATCAAATTTACCAAGAACATCGTCAGAAACCAAAATCTGCCCGTCGCAACCATCACCCGCGCCAATCCCAATTGTTGGAATTTTAAGTGCCGATGTAATATATTCAGCACTTTCTTTTGGTACCATCTCTAAAACTAGTGCAAAAGCGCCAGCAGCTTCAACCGCAAGGGAATCATGTAAAATTTTCAAAGTTGTTTCAAAACTTTTTCCTGCAACAAAATTGCCGCCTATTGTGTTCACAAATTGAGGCGTAAAACCTAAATGTGCAACAACAGGAACACCTGATTCTACAAGGCGAGAAATAACTTCAAGAGTGTGCTTTGACGCACCTTCAATTTTCACAGCCCCTGCTCCTGCCTTAATAAATTCGCCCGCATTTTTAATCGCTTCAGCAATTGAAGTCTGATAGGTCAAAAATGGCATATCTGCAACAACTAAAGCATTTTTTGCACCTCGTGCCACAGCAGATGTAAACACAAGCATTTCATTCATCGTAATTTTTGTGGTTGAATCAAGCCCAAGCATAACATGCGCTGCTGAATCGCCCACAAGAAGAAAATCCATCCCAGCTTCGTCAAAATATTTTGCGGTCGAATAATCATAAGCAGTAATTGAAGCGATTTTTTCGCCACGCGTTTTCATATCACAAATAGTTTTTGTGGTAATTTTTGACATTATTTCTTTCTCCTGTACCACCAATAAATAGCACGAGCTAATCTATCGGGAGAATGACGAACCAAACCATCTCTATCGTCATGAATTAATTTATGACAAACAACTTCAAGCCCTAAAGATTTAATCTCATTTACATCGAACTCTACAGGATAAGAATTTACTTCTTCATATTTTTCAGACAAGTTTCTTGGAATAAAATCATTTACAAGAACCGCGTCAAATAAATTACCTTTAACGCCATTTAATTTTGCATGTTTAAATAACGCTTCAATGTGGTCAGAAGCTGTGTAATTATCGGTTTCACCAGGTTGAGTCATAATGTTGCACACATAAATCTTTTTAGCTTTTGACTTCTCGATTGCAAGAGCAACGTTGCCCACCAAAAGGTTAGGAGTAATTGATGTATAAAGGCTTCCTGGGCCGAGAATAATTATGTCTGCATCTAAAATCGCCTCTATTACATCTTGTGCTGGCATACATGTTTTTGGCTCGGTTGAGAGTTGAACAATTTTTTTGCCAGCTTCAGGAATATTGCTTTCGCCTTTAATTATTGAACCATCTTCCATTTTTGCAACAAGACGCATATCATCAAGTGTCGCAGGCAAAACTCTTCCTCTAATTCTTAATACCTTAGAAGATTCACGAATTGCAGTTAACATATCTCCGCAAATTGCTGATAACGCCGTGATAAACAAGTTGCCAAAGCTATGACCTTCTAAGCCTTCACCTGTTTTGAATCTATATTTAAATAATTTAGTTACAATATCGTCATCATCTGCAAGTGCACTAATGCAGTTTCTAATATCGCCAGGAGGCAAAATTCCCATTTCTTCACGAAGTCTTCCTGAAGAACCACCGTCGTCACCAACAGTTACAACAGCTGTTACATTATTTGTTAATCTTTTTAAGCCACGAAGAATTGTTGAAAGTCCAGTGCCACCCCCAATTGCAACAATTTTAGGGCCATGGTTAAGCTTCATTCTTCTATATAACGACTCAGAAAGTGTTTTTTGCTCACGTTTTTGATTTGCGTCCATCATCGAGAAATTTGTTTTTTTCCAACCCTGAATAAACACAACCGCGCCAGCAAGAATGAAAATTAAGCCAATAAGTTCAGCAGGAATCACATTAATTATTTTTTTTGCCCATTGAACAATAAAGTAAATTGGTTCTAATTTAAACATAAATATAAGGCCGAGTGCCGCCACAAGGGTGCCCGTAATAATTAATGCAAACCATCTTTTAATTCTAAGACCTGGCAAAAGCCAAATCGCATCTTTTGGTAACTTTATTTTTTTAATTAATTTTTTCATAATTGTGCTCCAATTTTATTGTAGTTAAGTGGTGTG
>JAZNJP010000261.1:0-3863 GCA_045578125.1 Candidatus Gastranaerophilales bacterium
AATGGAGAACTTTTGATTAGTATGCCTTAATACTACCAATGGTTTTAAAAAATGCTTGATCGCTCGGTCAAACATTTTTTGTTAAAAGAAATGACTTAAGAGCTCTTTCAATTGGGCTTGGTTTTTCAGCAGGTGTTATGATATACATTTCGCTTGGGGGATTGCTTAGCGAAGCAAGTGATATTCTTGCAAAAACTTATGCCACAAAAGCAGGTTTGATAACCTTTTTATCTTTTGTTGCAGGTATAATTCTTGCAATTTTAATCGACTTTTTTATGCCAGACCACATCCAAACAAAATATGAAATTAAAGAAAGCGAAGAACACGAAGAAAAGCATTTCTTTAAGACACCAGAGCAAATCAAAAAAATTAAAAAAGCTGGGCTCACAACAGCAATTGCAGTTGCAATACACAATTTTCCAGAAGGTTTAACTACATTTTTTGCAACAACTGCCGATATTAAACTTGGGCTCACTGTTGTTATGGCAATAGCAATTCACAATATTCCAGAAGGTATGGCGATAGCTTTGCCTGTATATCATGCTACAGGTTCTAAAAGAAAAGCTTTTAAATATTGCGCATTATCTGGGCTTATGGAACCATTAGGTGGGGTTATTGGTTTTACTCTTATCCACTTTCTTTTCCCAAATTTTACAATTGGGGCAATGTTCGCTTTAATTGCGGGGATTATGACCTACATTGCATTTGACACCCTGCTTCCGCTTTCAAGAGAATACGACACAGCACACTATTCCATTACAGGAGTTGTATTTGGAATATTGCTTATGAGCTTTGTTACTCTTTGTGTGCACTAAAATTATTTTTTATTGTTTTTTAATTCAAAAGTGTGTGGTAACAATTCGCCAATAGTAAATATTTTTATATCCGAGTTTTTATCTTCAACAATAATTTTTGTATTTTCAGATTTTGCAAATTCAACAATCCATTGCCTGCAAGCACCACAAGGAGTGCATATTTTTTGTTTTGGAGAATATATTGCAACGGCTACAATTTTTGTTTTTTCGCCAGCTGCAATAGCATTTGATATTGCATTACGCTCAGCGCATAGCGCAAGCCCATAGCTTGAATTTTCTACATTTGTGCCTGAATACATAACGCCACTTTCATATAGCACACAAGCACCAACAGGAAAATTTGAATATGGCGAATAAGAGTTTTTACTCGCTTCAATTGCACAATTCAATAATTCTTTAAATTTAATTTCCATAACTTCTTCTTTTTAAAGGGTATGTTCAAATTATAACATTTTTATTAAGTTTTTAAACCCCCGTTTAGTCATAATTTGCACCGAGCAGAAAATTTATCCTATAATGAAACTATGAAAGTTAAAAACATTGAGCTTAAAAATTTTAGAAATTATGAAACTTTGTTTCTTGATTTTAACGAGCAAAAAAACCTTGTTATAGGCGAAAATGCGCAAGGCAAAACAAATTTGCTTGAAGCAGTTTATTATCTTTCAATTCTTGATTCAACAAGAATTAAAAAAGACGCAGAATTAATCAAATTTGGCGCAAATCAAGCAATTGTTAAAGCAAATGTTCTAAAAAACGATTGTGATATTGATTTGAATATCACAATTGAAGCTGGAAAAAATAAAATTTTAAAAGTAAACGGGCTCAAAAAAAATAAACAAAGCGAATTTAAAAGAGTTTTGCAAGCAGTAAGTTTTTGTACAAATGATTTGCTTCTTCTTCGAGGAGAGCCGAGTTTTAGAAGAAAATGGTTAGATAATGCTATCTGCCAAGTTTATCCTATCTATATTGAAAAAATTCAAAAATATAATAAAATTAGGCTTCAAAAAGCAAATCTTTTAAGCGAATATCCGCCAGACCCTGATATGCTTGATGTTTTCAATATGCAACTTGCAACAAGTGGCGCAAACATTATTTTTATTCGAAACAAGTTTCTTGTTGAACTAAATAAAATTGCGAACATTAAACACAAACAAATTGCGCAAAATGAAGAATTTAAAACATACTATGAAAACGAGTTTTTAGAAGAAAATATAAGTGTTAAAGAACTCGAAGAAAAATTATATGAAAAATTATGCGCCACAAAAGATGAAGAAACACGCAAAATGCAATGCCTAACAGGACCACATAGAGATGATATTGCATTTTTTGTAAACGAAACAGATTCAAAAAAATACGCATCTCAAGGGCAACAAAGAACAATTGTTCTTGCTCTAAAACTTGCAGAGCTTGAGATTATAAAAGAAAAAAATGATGATTACCCAATTCTTCTTTTAGACGACGTGCTTGCAGAACTTGATATTACAAGACAAAATTATCTTCTAAATTCAATAGACAAAAACATTCAAACAATTATTACATGCACTGATACCAAGGCATTTACAGAAGAATTTTTAAAAGATATGAAAATAGTTGAAATTGAAGCAGGAAAAATTAAAGTTTAGTTTTTTGCCCACTTCTTCTTTAACAGGTTTAATTCGCCTGAATCACCTAAAAGCCTTATTGCTCTATCAAGCACGTGTTGCAAGTCTTTGTCTTCTTTGCGCACTGCAATTGCATAATATTCTTGGGTATATCTTCTTGGAAGAATTTTATATTTTTTATTGTCACTTGCAAGCCCATATAAAATCGTATCATCCGCAAGTAATGCGTCAATTTCGCCTGATTTTAAGAGCGAAAATGCTTCTGTGTATGTTTTTGCACCTTTAATTTTTGTATCTGGCGCAAGGCGGATAATAGTGTTTTCACCAGTTGAAGAAAGCACAATTCCTGTAGTTTTCCCACTTAAATTAGAAATATCTTTAATTTTAGATTTATTTTTTACCATAAGTGCTTGCCCTGCAACATAATATGGTCTTGAAAAATTAACAAGAACATTTCTTTGAGGGGTAATACTCATCGTGGCAATTACCATATCAACTACACCATCGTTAAGAGCGAAAATCCTATCATTAGAAGTGAGTTTCACAAATTCAACTTCGGGATTTGATTTTTTAGTTATTTTTTTTGCGATTAAATAAGCTAAATCAACATCAAAACCCTTTAGTTCGCCATTTTGCTCGTATCCAAAAGGTTTAGAATCAACTTTAACACCAACTGTAACTTTACCTTCTTTTTTAATTTTTTCTAAAGTTGATAATTTTTTTTCTTGGTTAGCGCAACCAGAAAAAATAAACACTGAAAAAATACATAAAAGTAATACTAATCTTTTCATAAAAATATCATATCATAACCAGTAAAATTTCAACATAAATTAAAATATACTTGCTTTTTAAATATCCTTTTACTATAATCTAGCTTGTATTTAATTATAGGAGAAGAAATGAAAGTTACTATCGAAGAAGGTTGCATCGGCTGTGGCGCTTGTGAAGCTATTTGTGAAGCAGTTTTCCATGTAGAAGATCTTGTTTCTGTTGATGAAGCAAATATCGCAGGCAACGAAGACGCAGTTAAAGAAGCAGCTGAAGGTTGCCCAGTTAGCGTTATTGTTGTTGAAGAATAATTCGTTAGCAATTTAAAAAATAACCATAAAATGAACCGTCTTTTGGCGGTTCATTTTGTCATGCTTATCCCATAATCAGCCCATTTTAATGACAAAAGTTCAAGCAATATGATATAATTTCAATGCTTATAAAGAGGAAAAATTATGGAAAAGAAAGAATTTGATGTTATAACAATAGGTTCTGCTACAATGGATGCTTTTATTGAAAGCGACAAAGCAAGTGTTGTAAATGTGAGCACAATTGACCACAACACAGAACTTATGGCATTTCCTTATGGCTCTAAACTTGAAATTACAGATTTCACTCTCTCAAGTGGTGGTGGCGGAATTAACACTGCTGCAAACTTTGCAAATTTAGAAGTCGGATC
>JAZNJP010000262.1:0-4285 GCA_045578125.1 Candidatus Gastranaerophilales bacterium
CCCATAATTGCAATTAAGGCAACAGCTGGTAATTTTATTTCTAAATTATTTAAAACAATAGAAAAAGATGCTGATGGCATCCCTATTGTTAAAAGTGCTCCAGAAGAGATTTTGAACAAAATCAAAGATGCCGATGGCAAAGTTATAAAAGAAAAGTTGGATCAACTTAGCGCTGAAGAAGCAAAACAAGTTGTTTATCAAATGAAAAATTCGCCTTGGAAAATAGGTGCCGCAATTGTAGTTGGCGTCGGTGCACTTGCTTTTGCTCTTAAAGGTGTAATGGACAAAAAGAAAGCAGAAGCAGCAGAAGCTGAAGCCGAAAAAGCTGCTGAAGCAGCAGAGGCTGCAAAAGCAGAAGCTGAAGTTGATACTGAAGTTGAAGAAACTCAAGAAAAAGAATAAATCTAATACACATAATAAAAAGCGACCTTTGAAAAGGTCGCTTTTTTGTTTGTTTTTTTCTGATATTAATTTTCTAGTCAATTAATGTTTATGTGCTTAGGCTTTATATTGCCCTTCGTCTTCGTAAAAAATTGTCTCCATAAGCCCAGTTTCACTAAAAACAGCGTAACAAGGTTCCGAATTATAGTTAAATAATATTTTATACGTGTTTTCTTTTTCTGGTGTTACGTTTTTATTTGCTATTTTATCTTTAGAAAGCAGTTTTATTTCTTCTGGGTCGTGTTCATAGACTGTGCGTAAAACTTCTCGAATTTCTTCTTTTCCAGATTTGCTATAAAGATAGGAGATGTCTCTTCCTTTTTTTAGAATAAATCTATCTATGAGCCTTAATTTTGCGTGTGTTGAAATTTTAGGGGCTTTTTTATCGTATCTTAAACCTTTTGTAAACACATCAGAATTAATAAAATCCATAAATTCTTGAGGAATGTTTGCATAAATTGCTTCTTTGTATTCTTCCTCATCTGTTTCTTTGCTTAGTCCCAAATCTTCTCTTGTAAGCTTTAAGGCTTTTTTTATGTTGTCATAAGGTTCGTAGCCAACTTTTTCAACCCTTATAAATTCTTTTGCTATTGTTGATTTTAGGATTGATATTTTTTCTTCATTTGTGTAGCAATTAATAAAGGAGGTTAAAACAGATTTGTCATTTTTCCCGTGGGTAAGTTTTTTGATAATTTCGTAAATCGAATTTTTGTCACTAAAATCAAGTTTTAAATCTTCTTTTGAAAGCAGACTGTAATCAATATTTGTTAAAGCTGGGTTTTGAATTCCAGTTTCTTTTGTGAACTTTTCAATTCCGCTTTTTAATTCTTTTAAAATGCTTGCAAATTCTTCAAGCGTAGTTTCATTTGAAACTTTTTTGAATAATTGAATTGCAGATATTGTGCTTCCGTTTTCATCTTGAAATTCTTCCAAGTGAGCATTGAAACTTTCAACTGAAGCTATTTTTCTTTTATCTAAAAAGTTTACAAATTTTCTAATGCTTTCAACATTGCCATCTTTAATAAAGCTTTCTCTTAAAATTTCATAAGGTGTTTTATTCCCGTTTTCGCTTTTTCTTGCTTGTGTTAAGAAATTTCTTGCGAATTTTTCAGCTTTTTTAGATGTTGCTTCTGGTGTTTTTTTGTCGTGAATTGCTTTTAAGATATTTAGACAAGCTTTAGAGTAGGTTTCTTTTGAAAAATCCATTCCTGCTGCTTGAATGTATTTTATAACGTCTTCTTCCGATTCTAAATATTCATAAAATGGTTCTAGTTTTTCTTCGTATTCTTCTTGGTTTTTAATATTTGATTTTTCTAGGAATGAAAACGCTTCTTTGAAGCCATTGTTGAATGTGTTTTCTTCAAATGTTTTGAATAATATTGGAAATGCAAAATATAGTTTTATTGGTGAATTTAAGCCATTTATCTCTAATTTGTTCGTGAAGTCTGGATTTTCTTCTTTGAAAATATTTAGCTCTTTTGCAAATTGTGCAAGTTTATTATTTTTGATGAATTTTGTTTCTGATATTCCTGTGCAGTGTTTTTCAATCAGCCTGTATTCTTCAATATCTTTTACATTTGCTTTAGCAAGCGCACCAATAAGGTTTCTTATGTCATCTTTGGTGTTGATGTTTTTAAATTTATTTCCGAAATCTTCATTATCTTGAATGTTGAATTTTACAATAAAGTTAAGCACCCTGTTGATTTGCGCAGGGGCGCTCTTTTCGCCTAATTCAGCCGATACAATTTCTGAATATTTGTCAGCAATTTCTTCGCCATTTTGCCCTTTGAAAAATTCTTTTATTTCTTTATTATCTGTGCTTTTTAAATACGAATTTATTGCATTGAATGTTGAATATGCGCTGTCTTTTGAATTTCTTAATTGTGCAGGAATTGCAAAATAGTCGTTATCTGAAAGTATGTTTTCTTCAATAATATACTCAAGAATTTGACTTGTTGTCATATTCCTTATTTCACTAAAAGTTCTGAAATAATTTTGCCAAATATATAATTCGTCAATTCCTTTGAAAAATTCTGCAATTTCAGGGTTGTCCTTGTTGTCCGTTTTGAATTTTTTGAAATCTTTTTCAAATTCTTGATATCTTTTTTCGTTTGTTTTAATAACTTCGGTTGGTTTTCTTTTTATTTTTTTACATTCTAAATTAAATTCTGCAAGTTCGTCTGCATTTTTGATGTTTGAATATGTGAGAAGCTTATATAACCTTACGATGTCTTCTTTTTTCTCAATCTTTTTAAAATTATTTTCTAGAACTCGCCCAAGTGCATTTAAGCTTTCATCATTTTCAATTTTAAATTTTGCAATAAACTTCGCAATATCTTTTGTTTCGAGCCCTAAATCTGAATCGCCGAGTGCACAGTAGATATTTTTGCAGGTAATATATTTGTTTCTTGCTTCTTCTGCGTTAATTCCCGTTGATTCTGCTATTTCGCTCGGAATATTTTCGAGGTTTTTTATATATGTTTGAAATTCGATATCTGCAAGATTTTTTTCTGCAAGGGATTGGAACACATTTGGAGTAATTTCATATTTTATAAGAGTTTTTAGAAGTTCTATTTTATTTTTTGCACTTAATTTGGCATCGGTTTTTGAAAAGCTTATGTTTGTTTTGGAACCTTGATTTTTTTCGTTTTTGTCAATTATGCGGCTCGGAATTGTTATTTGTTTGCTTTCAAATTCTAAAATCTTTTCTAAATATTTTTCAAAACCAAAAAGGCTTGCGCCATTTGTTTCATAGTAATAATCAATAAGTTCGCGATAATTTTGATAAACAATTTCTCCTGTTCGATTTTTCTTTGATAACTCCATTTCTGATAAAATAAAATTCAATTCATCAACTTTTTCATCAGTATCTTTAGAGTCAATAAACTCGCCAAAAGTCATTGTATCGGAGCTATATTCACTTAAATATCTTTCATAAGTTCCGTTATCCATTAAATTGTCGCCAAGAAAATATATCGCCCTAAATATATCTTCTGGGTTTTTTAAATCGTTGAAATCGTCTCCAAGGTTAGAAAATTTTTCCCTGAATTGCTCCTTGGTTGTGATTTTGAATGTTTTTAATATTTTTTGATAAAACTGGAGCGCCTGAATATTTTCTTCTACGGTGTTTTCTGGCATAAAGCCTTCATTGAACACATCTTGAAATTCTTTTGTATATTTTGGGTCTAATTCGCTTCTCATAACAAGAAACGCAAGTCTTCCAATTTTTGAGTCTCTGAATGATTCGTATTCTGCATGTGCTTTTTTGAAATCTTTTACGGATTTCATTTTATTCATTTGCAAAACTTGCATTGTTCTATCAATTGCAGCCCTATCTTCTGCCATATCTGATTCCAATGCTCGTCTAATGTCTCTAGTTAGGTTTTCATTTTCAAAGTCTTTGTCGTATTCTGTTGTGTCGAGTTCGCCAAGCCCATCCATTAAATTTTGTAGTTGTTTATCGGTGCTGGTGTTGATAAAAATTTGCTTTTCTTTTGCAGTTAAAGTGGCTTCTTCTATGCTATATGTGTCGGTGTCTTTATCGTAGCTAATATACATATGAATGTTTTCTGGCGCATAGTGTAAGCAGAAATTTTCATATTCTTGAGCAATAATCAAAAGTTCTTTAATGTCGGCGTAAATTATTCTTTTTAGCAAATCTTTGTCGATTATAAAATTATGAAATGGTGAATTTTTGTCTTTAATTTCTTCTAAAAAACTCTCGTTTTTTGCTTTGTTATTTTCATCATAATCAAATGCTTTTGATTGCACAATTGCTTTTTGCGGGATTTTATCGGCAACACCTTTAAACGATGGCTGAGATTTTATAAAACTATCTTTTTCT
>JAZNJP010000263.1:0-1643 GCA_045578125.1 Candidatus Gastranaerophilales bacterium
TTAAACCTTCACACAGTACAAATCTGCCAAGAGGAATGGCTTCTGAGTAATAATTTAAACTATCCATAAAGCATTTATTTTCGCAAAAACCACCTGAAATATAGAATTTATTAGGTTTTTTACAAAAAGTGTAAGCATTATATGCAAGCCCATGAACAAATTTTGAAATTGCAATTTCAGGTTTAAGCCCAGCTGAAACTTCGTCCATAATTTTTTCTAAGCCGAAAATTCCACAAGTTATTGCATATTTTTCTTTCGTGAAAGATAAATCTTTGCAATCTACATTATAAAATTTCAAAAGCATTTCAACAGTTGCACCAACAGCGCTGGCACAAGCGGTGTTCCAGTCCATATCTTGGAATTTTCCGTCTTTAAATTTCACCCATTTAATATCTCTTGACCCAAGGTCAAGGATAATATCATTGCTCCCAATAAACTTTTTGGCACCTTGTGCTAGAGCAACAATTTCATTTACATAATTTTTATCTTTTTTCCCTGCATGCCCTGTGGTTTTTGCAAAATTTTCAATGCCAATATTTTTAATTTCAGATGAAGGAATAACAGAATATTTTTTTTCATCATCTGAAACTTCAATTATTTTTGACCAAGTTGTACCAGCATCAAGATATAACATGTGCTTATTTTATCAAAAAAATAAGCACACAGTTATTATATTCAAGAAAATTACTACATTAACTCTATATTTAAATGGTTTAAATTGCAGTTACATTCAGCACTTGTTTTTATTCTTTCAATCATTTTATAAAATTTTGCTTCTTCTTCGACTTGCTCGACGATATAGCCATTTAAAAATATTTGGCACGCGAGGTCTTGTTCTTCTTCTGCGAGTTTGTGAAGTTTATGCAAATGTTCTGTAATAAATTTTTCATGTTTATATGCAAATTCGAAAACATCAAGTGGGTTAACCCAATTTGTATCTGGCGCTTCAATTCTTAAATAATTTATTTTAGCGTTTCTATCAACCAAATAATTATGTATTCCTTGAGCGTGTTTTAGCTCTTCTTTTGCTTGCTTTTTCATATATTTTGCAAAACCATCAAGCGTGATTTCTTTAAAATATGTGTTCATTGCATAGTACAAATATGAGCTAAAAAACTCTCTGTTCATTTGCAAATTTAATTCTTCTATTAATTTTTCGTTCATAGTTTACCTCTTAATTAGCCCAAAGCCCGTGAATATTACATAGTTCTCTTGCTTTTATTCCTTCCTTGCATTCGCATTTAAAATTAAGAATTGCTTCTTTGTCTTCAGGTGTTAAATATTTTCTTTTTACATATTTATTGTCATCTGATATTACTTCAATGAATTGGATATAGTGTTTTTCATCCATTACATGTGGCACTTTGCCTACTCGCACTGTTTTTTCATCTTCTTTAATTTCAATTACTGGTTTATGTGCTGCTTCATCTCCTGTGTGACCTGCAATATCTAGGTGTTCCATATTTTCACCACAGCAAACAAGCTCTCCTTCGCCTGAAAGCACTACTTCAATTACATTTCCACAAATATTACATTTGTATAAATCAAGTCTGTTTGTCATAATTTTCCCTTTCTTTTTGATTATTTTTTGTGAAATATGACAAGATTTAATCCCCTAAATTGGCAGTTTTGAAAATTTATAG
>JAZNJP010000264.1:0-10231 GCA_045578125.1 Candidatus Gastranaerophilales bacterium
TCGCTCCTCCATATGATGTTATAGGCTCTGAATATCAAAATGAATTATATGAACGTTCGCCATATAACTTTGTGCGCTTAATTTTATCAAACGAAGAAGATAGATATAAAAGTGCAAAACGAGATTTTGATGCGTGGCTCAAAGAAGGTGTCTTAAAAGAAACTGAAAAACCTTGCATTTTATACATAGTTCAAAACTATGTAACCGAAAACGGAAGAAAAGTTTCAAGAAGAGGTTTTATTGCAAGAAATAAAATTGAAACTTTTGAATCAGGAAAAGTTCTTCCTCATGAATTCACAATGGGCGGGCCTAAGGCGGATAGGCTTAACCTTATGAGCGAAGTCCAAGCTAACCTTTCTCAAGTGTTTATGGTTTACGAAGACAAAGAGCAAACAATTGACAAAGTTGTTGGTGAAAAGGTCATGCAAACAAAACCATTAATCGATACAACTGACGACAAGGGGGTTCAAAACCTTGTTTGGATTATTGATGATGAAAAAGATATTGAATTAATCCAAAAAAATATGGAAGATAAAATTCTTCTTATTGCAGATGGTCACCACAGATATGAAACTGCAATGAATTATTCAAAAATCAACACAAATCCTGAAGCGCAATATGTTATGAGTTATTTCACAAATTTATCAGATGATAACTTAATTATTTTTCCAACCCACAGAATTATTACAAAATGGGTTGAACCTTATGTGCTTCTTGAGGGTGTTAAAAAATACTACGACATCGAAGAAATCATTTTTAATTCTGAAAACAAAAAGGAATTGAAAGCGAAATTTCTTGCACGTATTGAAGAAGAAAACCAAAAACAAATCACAACTGGTTTGTATATGAAAAATGTTAATAAATTCTTCATTTTAAAATTAAAACCTGAAGCGCTTGATGAAGTTGATGCTCCAGATGTTTTGAAAAAACT
The DNA here is from genome assembly GCA_045578125.1 of Candidatus Gastranaerophilales bacterium. Lineage (GTDB taxonomy): Bacteria > Cyanobacteriota > Vampirovibrionia > Gastranaerophilales > Gastranaerophilaceae > RGIG1918. The sequence goes on from JAZNJP010000264.1 coordinate 932, forward strand.
TGATTTAACTGTTCTTCATCAATTAATCATCACAAAAGAATTAGGCTACACAAAAGAAGAGCAAATGGGTCAAGTTGGAATTAAATATCTAAAACAAGAAGCAGAAGCTTTTGAAGCGATTGATATGGGGACTGCTGAAGCAAGCTTTATTATGGCTTACCCTAAAATGCAAGACATCAGAGAAATTTCAGGCGCAGGCTACAAAATGCCTCAAAAATCAACATATTTCTATCCAAAATTATTAAGTGGAGTTGTAATTAACCCTCTATGGCAGAGATAATCAAAAAACTTGGCGCAATTTTTAATCCTGAAACAAATGCAGTTGATTTTCGCCTGCATTCAATTGGAGCTGAATCCATCGTGCTTGAAATTTTTGAAAACGCAACTGATGTTGAGCCGCTCGCAACATTTCCTTTGAAAAAATCAGAGGATAATGTTTGGGAAACTTCAATCAAGAAATATGCACTTTTTAATTTGCACAAGCCTTTTTATTATGCTTACAGAGTGTTCGGCCGTGGTAGATTTTTTGATGAAACTAAACTCGCGTATGACCCTTGGGCACGAGCTTTAAGTTATGATAAAACAAAAAGTAATTATCAAATTAAGTCTGAATTTTTCTTGTATGAACCAAAACTTGTGACGCCAATCCCAGCTCGCCCAATAACAGAAGAAGTGATTGGCGAAGTCCAAATTAAAGATTTGACCATAAATTCTGGCCTTGATTATGCTGGAACATGCCATGCTGCAGCAAAGTATGCTAAAAAACTTCAAGAGCTTGGACTTACAATGGTTGAATTTTTGCCATTGAATGATTTTGATGATGCATCTAACTATTGGGGCTATATGCCACTTAGTTATTTCGCACTTTTGAGAAAATATTTTAGGGCGCAAACATCTTCTGAAATGCTCTCTGAATTTCAAGACATGATAAATGAATTCCACAAGTGCGGAATAAAAGTCTGCATGGATATGGTGTTTAATCATAGTGCAAATAATGCTTCACTTCGTTTGATTGACGGTGAGAATTACTATAAGTTTGATGAACTTGGTAATTTTTTAAATCACTCAGGTTGCGGAAATGATATCAAAATGACAAACCCTGCGGTATGGAGCTTGGTGGCAGATTCGCTTGCATATTTTGCAAACCTTGGAGTTGATGCCTTTAGATTTGACCTAGGGCTTGCCCTTATGGATACAAGTGATGTTGGTGAAGCAGTTTATGATAATCAAAATTCGCTTTTTGCGCATTTGCCTGATTTGCTTGAAAAACGGGGAGTTAAGGTTTCAGATGGCAATAGTGATGGAATTATAATTATTACTGAACCTTGGACATGTGGCGGCAGTGGTTCTTATGCGCTTGGAAAATTTCCAAAATTTGTTTACGAATGGAACGATATAGCGCGAAACGTAATTAGAAGCTCTACAATTAGGCCAAATGAAGTAAATCCTGAAGCACTTTACAATTTAACAGAAGGCTCAAAGCAAGTTTATGGCGATACATCTCGCTCTATAAATTATATAGCGTCTCATGATGGGCTCACTTTGCGAGATTTAAACACTTATTATCAAGACGGTTGGGAAATTTGTGGCGACCATTTTGGAGACACAATGTCTCAAATGAGGTCAATTAAAAAGCAAATTTTGCTCTTGGTGCTTGCTTCTGGCACGCCAATGCTCCAAGTTGGCGACCTTATTGGTCACACAAAAAGAGGCAAGACCGATTCTTATCAAGATGATTCAGACATCAACTATCTCAATTTTTCAAATATTGAAAAATCTCCTAAGCTCAAAGAGATATTTGATTTTTGGCAAATAGCGCTTGATTTTAGACGTGAATTTAAGCCGCAAAATTGGGATAGGAAATATTTTTCAGCATCGTTATCTGAAATTAAAGATTTTGCGCAATATCAAAATCAATTCTTGGGTTATATTTCACAAGTTGGTGAAAACAAATTCTATGTTGCGATTTCAGGTTCATCTGAAGAATTGTATTTTGCACTTCCGCAGACAGAAAATGGTGCGTCATGGAAAAAAGTTATTTCCAATTTGAATAATACAGTTGACGATTGGGATATATGCAGACTTCAGCCTTATGAAATAGCTATATTTAAAGAAAGTTAAAGTTTTTGACAATCAATATTGAAGACCTATAATAAAAGTATGATAAAGTTCACTAAAAGTTAAATAATATAAAAAAGAGAAAGGCATTCTTGTCTTTCTCTTTTTTTATGTGGGGAATATGAAAAAAAATTTAGAAGGAAAAATTTTAAGTATATCTGAAATTGCGCGCGAGATTTTTGAAATAAAAATCGAAAGCGAATTGAATGAAATTTCCGCTGGGCAATTTTTCCAAGTTTTATGTCCACCTAAAACAATGCGTCGTCCTTTTGGTGCAGCGGGTTTTGGGAACGGTGTTTTAAAAGGAATTTTTAAACTTAGAGGCGATGGAACAAAATATTTATCCAGCTTGAAAGCTGGTGACACAGTTTGTTTTACTGCTCCTCTTGGAAATGGTTTTAATATTGAAAATAAAAAATCTTTAATAATTGGAGCAGGTGTTGGCACTGCTCCGCTTCTATATTTGCGCGATACGCTAAATGCACAAAATATTGAAAACTATTTTATTGCAGGCTTTAAATCAAAAGAAGAAGAAATCAAAGGCGCTGATTTTGCTCAATATGGCGGAACGATTCTGGATTTTGTTGAGCCTTATATTCAAAAATTTAGTCCTGAAAAAATTTATGCTTGCGCTCCTGATATTGTCTTGAAGAAAATTTCAGAAATTGCTTCAAAATATGAAATTGAAACAGAAGTGGCGCTTGAAAAGACGATGGCTTGCGGAATTGGAGTTTGCAAGGGTTGTGTTATAAAAGTTATTAAAAATGGTGAAATTCAAAATGCAACAATTTGCCATGATGGCCCAGTATTTAAGGCTTCGGAGGTTGTATGGGAATAAAATATTTTGATGCTCTCGGGCAAGATTTTGGCAAAATTTCGTTTAAAAACCCAATACTCACCGCAAGTGGAACTTTTGGTTACGCAACTGAATATAGCGATTTCTTTGATGTTTCAAAGCTTGGTGCAGTGGTTACAAAAGCAATCACAAAAGCGCCGCGAGCAGGAAATGAGGGCGCAAGAATTTTTGAAACCTCATCTGGTATGATAAATAGAATTGGACTCGAAAACGTGGGTGTTGATAAGTTCTGCGAGGAAAAACTTAAAGAGCTTCAAGAAAATAATATAAATTTTATAGTAAATGTTGCAGGTGGCTCGCCTGATGAATATGTTTATGTAGCTCAAAAACTTGATGAAGCAGGGGTTCAGGCAATTGAAGTTAATGTATCTTGCCCTAATGTGAAGGCAGGTTGTCTTGAATTTGGAACTGATGAAGTTGCGCTCGGGGCACTTACATCTCAGATAAGACAAGCCTTTTCAGGTTTCCTTGTAATAAAGCTTACCCCTAACGTGACTCGAATTGAAAATCTCGCTCAAGCAGCCCAAATAGCAGGTGCTGACGCAATTAGCGCAATTAACACTCTAAAAGGGGTGGGTTTGAAGCTTGAATTTCTAGGTAAGAATGTTCGAAAAACGCTTGTAGAGGGTGGTTTGAGCGGAAAATGTATTAAACCTCACGCACTATCTTGCATTAAGCGAATTAAATCTGCCGTAGATATACCAATAATTGGCATGGGTGGTATTTCATGTTTGGATGATGTGCTTGAATTTATTGCAGTTGGCGCAGATTTGGTTCAAATTGGAACAGAGAATTTTACAAACCCAGATGTATCATCAAAAATCATAATCGAATTTGAAGATTTTATGAAAACACATGGATTTAAAGATTTTAGCGAATTAAAGGAGATATTGAGAGATGGAATTTAACCCATTTGAAATTTTAAAAGAAACAGACGGTGTTTTAACAGGGCATTTTTGCCTAACATCTGGACTTCATAGTGATACATATTTTCAATGTGCAAAGTTATATCAATACCCGCATCATGTTGAAACATTTGCAAAAGAATTAGCCAAAAAGCTATCAAACATTGAGTTTGATACAATTGTTGCCCCTGCAATCGGAGCTGTTATTTTTGGTTATGAAGTTGCAAAACAAGCAGGGAAAAGAAATTTATTTGTAGAGCGAAAAGATGGTGAAATGCAACTTAGACGCGGTTATACGCTTAAAAAAGGTGAAAGAGTTGTAATTATAGAAGATGTTATTACAACTGCAAGAACAATTTTTGAAACAAAAGAAGCATTGAAAGATTTTGAAGTTGAAATTGTTGGAGTTGGCTGTATTGTAGATAGATCTGAAGGTAAAACTGGGCTTGATATAACATCAATTATGCAAATGAAACCTGTTTTATATGAGCCTGAGAATTGCCCATTGTGTGCAAGTGGTGTAGAAATCATTAAACCTGGGAGCAGAGTTGGAAAATAAAATTAAAAATTTAATAAACATAAAATCGCTCAGCGCAGACGCCATTGAGCGCATTGTTTCCCGTGCTGAATTTTTTAGTAAAAATCCTTATAGTGTTTCTTTAGAGCATAAAAAACTTGCGTTTATGTTTTTTGAAAACTCAACAAGAACAAGGTTTTCCTTTGAGGTTGCTGCAAAAAATTTGAAAATGGATGTTTTTCATTTTGATAGCAATGTTTCATCATTAAGTAAAGGTGAAAGCTTTGTCGATACCATAAATAATCTTGAGGCACTTGGAATTGACGGAATAATTTTAAGAAATAGAACTTCTGATTTGATAGAGTCTTGTGTTCAAAATTCTAACTTATCTTTTATTAATGCTGGCTCTGGTTCTGATTTTCACCCAACTCAAGCTCTTCTTGATTATTACACAATGAAAAAATATTTAGGCACGGTTGAAGGTAAAAAAATTGTGATTATTGGCGATATTTTGCATTCTCGTGTTGCAAGGTCGAACATTGCACTATTAAATAAATTTGGAGCTAAGGTTTATGCCCTTGCACCGCTTGCATATCAGGATAAAACACTATCTGGAGTTACTTGGGAAGATTCATTTGATAGTGCACTTCAGGGGGCTGATGTTGTAATGTGTTTGAGAATTCAAAAAGAGCGCATTGAAGAAAATATTGATTTTGATGATTATATTAAAAATTATCAAATTTCAAATTGTGAAATGCTTGCTGGTGCTTATCTTATGCATCCAGGGCCAGTGAATATTGATGTTGAAATTGCAAGTTCTGTGCTTCAAAATTACGATAAAAATTTGATACTTGAGCAGGCAAAAAATGGCGTATTTGTTCGAATGGCAATTCTTGAGATGTTATTTGGAGGTGCGCTTTGCTAGTTGAAATTCCAGCTTTAATTGATATGCATTCTCACTTGAGAGATTTTGAGCAATCTGATAAAGAAACTTTTGAAACAGGAACACTTGCTGCGCTTGTCGGTGGATTTGGCACTGTTTGTAATATGCCAAATTCAAACCCTGTGTGCGATAATGTTGAAATTTTAAATCAGGCTTTAAATAAAAAAACTAATTGCAAGGTTTTGCAGGTTGGAGCAGTTACTAAAGGGTTAAAAAGCCTTGAGCTTGTTGATTTTAAAATGCTAAAGCAAGCTGGCGCTATTGCTTTTTCAAATGACGGTTTTTCAATTCCTGATGAAGTTTTTGAAGATGCGCTTATGTCTGGTGAGCTTATTTTATCTCATTTGGAAGATGAAATAAGAGAGTTAAAATTTCAACTTGGTGTATTTAAAAAACTTCAAGATGATGGATTTTCTCCAAGGCTTCATTTTTGCCACATTTCACTTGCCAAAAGTGTTACTTTAATTCGAGAAGCAAAAGCACAAGGGTATAATGTAACATGCGAAACTTGCCCGCATTATTTTACATTCACAAAAAGCAATGTTACAGAAAACGGCATATATAAAATGAACCCACCACTTGGAACGGAAGAAGATAAAAAAGCAATTATAGAAGGTGTTTTGGATAATACAATTGATGTGATTGCAACTGACCATGCGCCACATTTAATTAATGAAAAATTATCTGAATATAAAAATTCTCCAAACGGCATAACGGGTTTTGAAACAGCATTTTCTTTAACTTTTATGCAATTTGGGCTTGATGTTCTGGTTCAAAAAATGGCAATAAAACCCGCTGAAATTTTGGGAGTTGAAAATAATAAGAAAATTCAAGTTGATACTGAAGCTGAATGGATATTCAGGGCGGAAAATTCTAAATCTAAATGCAAAGTTTCGCCATATAACGATATGAAAATGATAGGAAAGGTAATAAAATATGCAGTTTGAAGAAATTAAATCAAAAATCGTTGTGGCACTTGATGTCAAAACGTTAGATGAAGCAAAATATTTAGTTGATGAACTAAAGGATTATACGGGCACATTTAAAGTTGGGCTTCAGCTATATTGTGCTTTTGGAAATGAAATTGTTGATTACATCAAAGGTCAAAATGCAAACTTTTTCTTAGATGTTAAATTGATGGATATACCAAACACAGTTGCGGGCGCTGCAAACTCTCTTGTTTCTCGTGGTGCAAGTTTCTTTAATGTTCACACACTTGGTGGAGTTGAGATGATGAAGGCTGCAAAGCGAGCTGCGGATGAGATTAACCCTGAAACAATTGTGCTTGGAGTTACGGTGCTTACAAGCATTTCTGATGAAATTTTGCAAAATGAAATTAAAGTTGATGATAATGCTTCAGATTATGCGCTTTACCTTGCGGGACTTGCAAAAAAAGCAGGACTAACAGGCGTTGTTGCAAGCGCACATGAAGCAAGAAGAATTAAGGAAAAATTAGGTGCGGATTTTAGGGTGTTGTGCCCAGGGATAAGGCCAGAATACACATCTGTTGATGACCAAAAGCGAGTTGCAACACCAAAATTTGCGCTTGAAGAAGGTGCAGATTGGATTGTTCTGGGCAGAGCAATAACAAAGGCCGAAAACCCAAAAGAAGCTATGAAGAAAGTTTTTGAGGAATTAAAATAATGAAAGCAACAATAATTTTAGAAGATAAAACAATGCTAACAGGGCGCTCGTTTGGGGCGCAAGGCACAGTTTTTGGCGAACTTGTTTTTAACACTTCAATGTCAGGCTATCAAAACATTGTGTCAGACCCAGCATACACTGGGCAAATTCTTGCAATGACATATCCTGAAATGGGAGTTTATGGAATAAACAAGGCTGATTTTGAAAACAAGAAGGCACACATTAAAGGTTTTATCTGCAAAAAGTATAATCCTTTTTATTCTAACTTTATGGCAGAGACCAGTCTTGGCGAGTATTTTAAGAAAAATAATGTTATAGCGCTTGATGGAATTGACACGAGAAGCTTGGTTAAAAAGCTCCGAGATGCAGGAGCTATGTCTTGCCTTATAACAACAGAAGAAGTGACAAAAGATATGTTCAAGGCTTTAAAAAACTATAAACCTCAAACTTATTTTCCTGAAATTTCAACTCAGAAAAAATATTCTTTGGGTGAAGGAAAGGTGAAGCTTGCATTCGTTGATTATGGAACTAATGATGATATTTTAAATAAGCTCGTAGGGCTTGGTGTAAGTATTGAAGTTTTTCCTGCAAGCGCCTCTGCTGACGAGATTTTAAACTCAGGAAATTCTGCGCTTTTCTTATCAAATGGCGCAGGTGATCCAAGAGAATATAAGGCCGAACTTGAAACAATTAAAAAGCTTATTGGCAAAATTCCAATTTACGCAATGTCTTTTGGTTGCACATTAGTTGGTTTGGCACTTGGTGCAACTGTTGAAAAATTAGGACACGGGCATTGTGGGGCTAATCATCCTGTAATAAATTTAGATAATGAAACAGTAATGCTTACAACTCAAAGCCATGGATATGCACTCGATAAGAAAACTTTGACAGACGGAATGAAGGTAACGTATTCTAACTTGAATGATGGCACTGTTGAGGGTTTTGAGTGCTCAAAATTAAATATTAAAGCAGTTCAATTTTTGCCCGAGAAGATTATTCCAGAGGGTTCTGAAGATATTTTTGTTTCTTGGGTAGCTGATATGGAGAATAATTATGTTGGATAAAGATATAAAAAAAGTTCTAGTTATTGGTTCTGGTCCAATTGTTATTGGGCAAGCGGCAGAGTTTGACTATGCTGGCGTTCAAGCGTGCCGAGCACTCAAAGAAGAAGGCGTTGAAGTTGTTCTTATAAACTCTAACCCCGCAACTATTATGACAGATGAAACTGTTGCAGATAAAGTTTATATTGAGCCACTTACCCCTGAGTTTGTCGAAAAAATTATAAGAATTGAAAGACCAGACGGGTTAATCGCATCGCTTGGCGGGCAAACAGGACTTAATTTGGCTGTTAAACTTGCAGATTCAGGCGTGCTTGAAAAATATAATGTTCGAGTGCTTGGAACTGATATTCAATCAATTAAACTTGCAGAAGACAGAGAGCTTTTTAAAAACTTGATGGAAGAGATTGGTGAGCCAATTCCTGCGAGTGATATTGTTTCTGATTTTGAGGCTGCAAAAGAATTTGCAGATAAAATCGGTTTTCCGATAATTATTCGCCCTGCATATACTTTGGGTGGTTCTGGCGGTGGAATTGCACAAAATATGGAAGAATATGAAGAGATTGTGCTTCAAGGTTTGTCTCAAAGCCCAATCAATCAAGTTCTTGTTGAAAAATCAATTGCAGGTTATAAAGAGCTTGAGTATGAAGTTGTAAGGGATTCATCTGACACTTGTATCATTGTGTGCAATATGGAAAATATTGACCCAATTGGCATTCATACGGGCGATAGTTTTGTTGTTGCGCCAATTCAAACTGCAACAAATGATGATTGTGCTATGCTACGTGCTTCTGCAATTAAAATTATTCGTGCGCTTAAAATTGAAGGTGGTTGCAATGTTCAATTTGCACTTGATACAAAATCGAATAATTATTATGTAATTGAGGTGAACCCAAGGGTATCTCGCTCTTCAGCCCTTGCAAGTAAAGCAACAGGATATCCTATTGCAAAAATTACAACAAAAATTGCGCTCGGCTATAAACTTCATGAAATGAAAAATGCCGTAACAGGCACAACAGTTGCTTCTTTTGAGCCAACAATAGATTATGTTGTAGTTAAAATTCCAAAATGGCCTTTTGATAAATTTGCAAAAGGGGATAGAATTTTGGGAACTAAAATGAAGGCAACTGGCGAAGTTATGGCAATTGGCAGAACTTTTGCTTCGGCTTTCAAGAAAGCAATTACAAGTTTAGAAAATAAAAGAACTGGAATTTTGCATTACAAGTTTGAGAAATTATCTGATGCAGAACTTATGAAGG
>JAZNJP010000265.1:0-1657 GCA_045578125.1 Candidatus Gastranaerophilales bacterium
TGAAGGAACAATTATTTGCGGTATAATTCAAAAAATTATAAAACCAAAAGTATTCAACAGAAACGCAAAAGTTTATATGGTATTCGACAAGATAATTTTCCCAAGCGGTGAAGTGTTTGAATTTTGCGCATTGCCAAACACTAAAGACAATGTTTTAAAACGTTCCTCTTGGGCAGCGGTTGGAAAAGCCGCCGCTTGGACAGTTGGGCTCTTTGGTATTGGCGCAGGGGCTGGTGCCGCGATAGGTTCAGCAGCAAGTGCTGCTGGCACTGGTTGTCTTGTTTTTGGTATGCCAATTGGTGGCGGAGTTGGACTATTGCTTGGTGTTATAACTCCAGGGTTACATTACAAAAAGAAAGCTGGAAAGAAAATTGTAGTTGAACTCCAAAATGAACTCGTGCTCCCAAGGCTTGATTGCATAAAAACTAAAAAAGATTGTATAAATTAGAATAGATATTTAAAAGAAAAGCGGATTTTATGAAAAATTATTTTTTAGGTTCATACATTTTAACAGCGCTCGGGTTTCCTGCGGCATATTTATGGGCGGAACATATTGCACCAGGTAGTGGTTTTCAGGCAATTTTTATCGTTTTTGTTTTAAGCATTCTTGAAATTAGCCTTTCATTTGATAACGCCGTTGTAAATGCAATGAAACTTGAAAATATGTCTGAAAAATGGCAAAAAAGATTTCTCACATGGGGGATTGCTATTGCGGTTTTTGGTATGAGATTTTTATTCCCAATAATGGTTGTTTCAATTTTTGCAAAAATCAACCCTGTTGAAGTTGGAAAAATTGCATTTACAAATTCAAGTCTATACGCACACTATTTACACCAAACACACGCGCCAATTGTTACTTTTGGTGGGGCATTCTTAATGATGTTATTTATGCATTATTTCTTCAATTGTGACAAAACCGTTCACTGGATTAGCCCAATTGAAAAAGTAATGTGTAAAATGGATAAATTCAAAGGGATAGAAGCCATTATTACCGGACTTATGGTAGTTGCACTTCATTTTGCCACATATCCACATTATGGCTTTGCAATTTTAAAATCAGGTTTCATTGGAATTGCAATTTATGAAGCAATTAATTTTATGGTTGCAAGGCTAGAAAAAAAAGCGGAAGCAAATTTAGAAGCTTGTGCCAACACTGTTAAATGCACAGGTATTGTTGGTTTTATGTATTTAGAGCTTATTGATGCCTCTTTTTCTTTAGATAGTGTTCTTGGAGCATTTGCGCTAAGTAAAGATATTATCATTATCACAATTGGTCTCACAATCGGCGCTATGTTTGTGCGTTCACTCACAATTCTTATGCTCAAAAAGAAAACATTAGCACAATTTTTATATCTTGAACACGGTGCACACTGGGCAATTGGCGCACTTGCGCTTTTAATGTTCGTTTCAGCAATTAAAGAAGTTCCAGAAGTAGTTACAGGGTTAATTGGCTTTGTGTTTATTTTCTTTGCATTTATAAGTTCCCTTATTTACAACAAAAAATCTAAGTGCGAATAGCAATTTTTAACCTTGATAAGTTTTATAGTAAAGTATGAAAGTCGGCTTCATTAACAATATTCAAACAAAATTTTTGCCTTTTAATCAAAACGGCAAAAGTTTTGTATGGGAAAAAGAAAAAGATAACTTTACAAAAACA
>JAZNJP010000266.1:0-7134 GCA_045578125.1 Candidatus Gastranaerophilales bacterium
AGTAATAACATTAACCATTTCATACAATTTTCCCGAGTTGTCTTTGAATGGCTTAATGATAGCATAAAAAGGTTTAAACATTTCATTTTCCATGAAAACTCCCCGAGTTTTATGAGTTTCTTATGAGCGAAGCGAATTAGAAAGTCAAATACGGCAGGGAGCCTAGAAAAACAAAAAGACCTAATTTCTTAGGTCTTTTTTTAAATGGCTCTCCGAGTTGGACAGCTCCGGCTTCGCCTACGTATACAGGCTCACACAAATCGCCACAGCTCTTTGGTTCGCTTTGTATCGAACCTTTGGTTCTCGTCCAAAATAAAAATAATTTTAAAAAAGAGGGCAAATGCCCTCTTTTTTAAAATTCTCCCCGAGTTGGACTCGAACCAACAACCTAACGGTTAACAGCCGTTTGCTCCACCATTGAGCTATCGAGGAATGTGTGAAATAAAATTATTTAATTTTCAGATGTCTCGGTTACCCTCAACATTTAAATTATAGCAACAAATTTTAATTTAGCAAGTATATTTTAAAATTTTTCTAGAAATTACCTTGTGTGCCAAGCATTTCTTGGGTTAGCTTGATTTTATGAGTTTTAGATGGCGGGTAATTTTCTTTAGAGAAAATCTCAATATAATTCTTGCTGACCCCTTTTTGCATGCCAAATTTATTGATTTTATCATCAAAAATAAAATCAAGCTCTAAGCCGATATTTCTTTCTAAAAACTCGTTAAGCAAATCATCTGAAACTTCAATTAACTTGCGAGCACGAGCTTTTTTCTCAGATTCAGGAACTTGCCCTTCCATACTAGCCGCAACCGTTCCTTTTCTTTTTGAATAAGGGAAAACATGTAGTTTCGTGAGGCGAGCAAGCTTAATATTTTCCGTTGTTTCCCTGAAGTCGTTTTCTGTTTCGGAAGGGAAACCAACAATGATGTCTGCCCCAAAAAACGCATTTGGGAATAGTTTGTGTAGTTTTGAAATTTTATCTAATTCTTCTTGAACTGTGTATTTTCTTTTCATATTTTGGAGAGTTTTATCACACATTGATTGCAAACTTAGGTGAAAATGTGGGCAGAATTTTTTGCTTTTGCTAAGAAAATCAACCAAATTATCGTCTAATTCGTTCACATATAAACTTCCGAGGCGGTATCTTTTTATTTCTGTTTTTTCAATTTCAATAAGCAAATCAAGAAGTGATTTACCCCATTCAAGCCCCCAAAGTCCAATGTGTATGCCTGTTAAGATGATTTCTTCTTTGCCAAGTGTTGCAAGGTGGTTTATTTCTTCAATAATATTTTCAATGCTATTTGAGCGAGATTTACCTCTTGCTTGCGGAATTATGCAATAAGCGCAAGCATTGTTACAGCCTTCTTGAATTTTTATGCTTACTCTTGATGATGTTGGATTTTTCAAGAACACATGTTCGAAAGTATCCACTTTTTCTTTTTCTGTAATTTTTTTCTCAAGGTAATCTGAAATTTTTAATTTTTCTGAATTATCAAGAATGATATCTGCCCATGTTTCAACAAGTTCCCTTTGGGCGCTTACAATGCAACCAACGAGCACCGTTGTTGCGTTAGGGTTATCTCTTTTTGCTTTGTTTAAAAGATATTTTACTTCGCTATCTGCAGTGCTTGTGACCGTGCAAGAATTTAAAATGAAAAAATCTGCCTGCTTAGAATTTTTAGTGCGGGAAAACCCGTGTTCTATTAGGTTTTCTGCTATAATTTGCCCTTCAATTTGATTTGTTTTGCAACCTAAGGATTTTACAAAAAAACTTTTCATTTTTTCTTCCTTATAATTGCAACTGCTTCAATATGGTGCGTCCAAGGGAACATATCAAATCCTTTAACAGATTCGCACTCAAACCCTTTTTCTTCTAAAATTTTTACATCTCGAGCAAGCGTTTCAGGGTTACAGGACATATAAATAATTTTATCTGTAATTTTAGTTAAAATTTCGAGTGCGCCTTTGTCTGAGCCTTTTCTTGGCGGGTCAATAATTGCGCAGTCAAAAGTTTTTTTCTTGATATAGAAATTATTTAGTTGAACCTTGGCATCACCTTCGTAAACTTCGTAATTTTTGATATTGTTCAATTTGAAATTTTCTTTTGCCATCTGAATTGCATTTTTGTTTTCTTCAACAAGGGCAATTTTTTTTGTTTCATCAGACACCCAAATGCCAATTGCGCCAACTCCGCCATAAGCATCTAAAATGGTTTTGTCGCATCGTGTGTGTTCTTTGATGTATGTAAAAATTTGCGCAGCGCAAGCTGGGTTTGTTTGGAAAAAGCTTTCTGCACCAATTTTGTATTCTTTTTTGTCCCCTTTATATTCAAGAGTCTCCCTGAGTGTGCCTTCGCCATAAATTAATTCAAATTTTTCGCCTAAAATCCGATTTCCATCACATGGGTTGAAATTAAGGTAAAAACTTACAATTTCAGGAAATTCTTTTTGTAATTTTTCTTGAAATTTGCTCAAATCTATTTTTTTAGGAAGCACTTCGCATTTAAGCACAAGTGTTAGCATTATTTCGCCTGCGTTATTTATGCGGGCTACAACTTGCCTTAAAAGACCATTTTTGTTGTATTTACACCAAGCACCAAATTCCCAATTTTCTCTTATAAAATTAATTAACTTATCAAAAATTGTAGGTTGGATTGGGCAGAATTTAATGTTTGTGATTTCGTGTGTTTGTTCTTTGTAATATCCTGCCAAAATCCTTTTAGAGTTTTTTGTTTCGCCTATTGGATATTGGGCTTTTTTTCTATAGTTTTCAGTTTTTGGACTTTTTTCAAATGGTAAAAATTCTTCTTTTGGAAGATTGTCCCTAAATGCTTCATATAGCATTTGTGCTTTTTGTTCTATCAAAAATTCATAGTCAACAAATTGCAAATTGCAACTTCCGCAAGCATTTTGGAGCGGGCAAATTGGCTTTGTTCTGTGTGGCGAAGGCTCTATAACTTCAATCAAATGCGCTTCAGCATAGCTTTTTTTGAGTTTTGTTAGACGTGCTCGAACAATATCTTTTGGCACTGTTTTTTTAACAAACACTGCGATACCGTCGTAAAATCCAAGCCCTGCGCCTGAATATACAATTTTTTCTATTTTTAATTCAATTATATCGCCGTTTTTCATTAGTAATCAAAAAATCTATCAAAATCTACATCATCAAAACAAGTGATTAGCCTGTATATTTCATTTTCCGTGTCCATTCTTTGAAAATTATATTCATCGAACTTCCAATATTTTGGGTTAATTCCAATAACTCTAACTAAGCTATTTTCTTGCAAAATTCTTAATTTCTTTTTGACAGTTGTTATATCCATTTCGAGCACTTTTGCAAGCTCAACAGCAGTAATCCCGTCTGGCGAGGAATACTTGTCTTCGGTCATAAACATAAGTTCAAGACCGATTTTTTTAAGCGCAATATCTTCGTCTAAACAATCTGCCATACCCTAATTAAAACACTAAACGGCATTTTTTTCTATACATTTGATGTTCTATTTATCGAAGAGCAATAAAAGCCTCAATTTTTGCTTTAATTGAAGCGTTTGCAAGTCCGTCTGCATTGATATACAATCCTGAATATTTATCTGCTAAATATTTTGCGATTTGGTTTTTGGCGCAAAATGTTTGTGCAAAAAATATTATAGGCAGATTTTCTGGAACATATAATTCAACTTCTAAACTTGAAGGCACACCAAGTTCCACTCCGCGAAGCCAACCGAAAACGTGTGTTTCGTCTGGGAAAAGCTCAAGTATGCTTAAATCATCGGGAGGCACTCCCCAAAAACCAAATTTTGGCGCAACATAAGGGTAATTAGGTTTTTCAAGAGTTACAATGTTTCTTGTCAGCATTTCCACTTTTTCTTTTAAAGGAATTGCGCTTTCGCAGATAATGGCACGTGGCTTTGTTTTAATTAAATTTTTATCTTCAAACTCATATACCTTAAAGCCATTTTCTTTTAAAATTTGAGCGATTAAAAGTGCGCTATCGCATTTATCGTGCCCAACTGGAGCAAGAATTTCAATAATTCTATCTTTCAAATTAAAAGCATTATCTAAAATATTTTTTATAATTCTGCAAGACGCTTCAGGAATAATTGAAAGCTCTGGCATACCTGTGTTTATATCTAAATCAACCCAAGTTGCGCCTGTGTACTTTTCTTTGTATTTAAGCACAATACTTTCTGGAATATAGCCCCAAAAAGCGATAATATCTTTATTAAGCAAGTGAGAAGATTTCATAAATTTCCTCATCTGATAATTCAGTTATTATTTTTTCGCCTTCAAATACGGCAGTTTGCGCAAGTTCTCGTTTGTTTTTAATTATTGCATCAATTTTTTCTTCAAAAGTTGAAAGTGTGATGAATCTGTGTACCATAACGTTTTTATCTTGTCCGATACGGTAGGTTCTATCTGTTGCTTGGTCTTCAACTGCTGGGTTCCACCATAAGTCATAGTGAATAACATTTGTCGCACTTGTTAGGTTTAACCCTAAGCCACCAGCTTTAAGAGATAATATCATTATTTTTTTATCTTCATCATTTTTGAATTGCTCGAGCATTTCTTCTCTTTGTTTTACATTCAATGAGCCGTGGAAGAATAATGGTTGCATATTGTATTGAGAAGCAAGCATTGGTTCTAAAATTTCGCCCATTTGTTTGTATTGCGTGAAGATGAGCGCTTTTTCGTTGTTTTCAATAATGTTATCTAGAATTGAAACAAGTTTTTCGCTTTTTCCGCTTGCATTAATTGACATATCGCCTGATTTTAAGTAGTGATATGGGTGGTTGCAAACTTGCTTAAGTGAAGTTATAAGTTTAAAGATTGCGCCACGTCTATTTATTCCGCCACCAGAGGCAGAAATTTCAGACATAGATTGCGATAAAACTTTTTCATATAAAGCTGCTTGAGCTTTTGTAAGGTAGCAAAATTCATCAAGCACAATTTTATCAGGAAGGTCTGAAATGATTGATTTATCTGTCTTTAATCTTCTCATCATAAATGGCGAAATTGCAAGTTTAAGTTTTTCACCTCTCGCTGTTTCTTTAAATCTTTCGATTGGAATTGAATAATTTTTGCCAAAATCAACAATCGAACCAAGATAACCTTTATTGATGAAGTCAAAAATACTCCAAAGTTCACTTAATTTGTTCTCAACAGGAGTACCTGTCATAGCAATTTTCATATCGGCTTTAATTGCTTTAACTGCTTGAGTTTGAGAAGTTGTTGTGTTTTTGATGTTTTGAGCTTCGTCGATAATCATTAAATCCCAATTGTGTTTTTTAAATTCTTCGCTATCAATTCTTAAAATTGCGTAAGTTGTAAGAATTACATCGCAATTGATATCAAAAACCCTGTCTAAACCGTGATAAATTTTTGCATTCAAACTTGGTGCGAATGTTTTAAGTTCTCTGTTCCAGTTTCCAAGCAAGGTTGTTGGGCAAACAACAAGGGCAGGAGTTTTAAGTTTGTTTTCTTCTTTGAGTTTTAAAATCAAACTTATAACTTGAACTGTTTTACCAAGACCCATATCATCTGCAATACAGCAACCAAAACCTTTTTTTACATTTGTATAAAGCCATCTGTAGCCAACTTCTTGATAAGGCCTTAATGTGCCTTGAAGATTTTTTGGAAGTTCAATGTCTTCAACGCGAGTGAAGTCTGAAATAACTTTCGCAAATGCCATATCATAGTCGAAGTCGTATTCGTCAAGCTTTCCAGATAATGCTGCATGAAGCAACTTCATTTTAGACATTTTAAGGTTTGGTGTTTTCTTTAATTTTTCAAGAAGCTTATCTGTTTCTTCTTTGTCAATTAAAATAAATTTGTCTTTATATTTAATTACACCTTGAGAGTTTTCAGCCAATTTTCTAAATTCTTCAACCGAGATTTTATCTTCGCCAAGTGCCACTTCAATTGAAAAATCCATGATTTCATCAAGTGAAATAGTTGTATTTTTTGTAAAATCAACAACTTCGCCATCTTCAAGCGCTCTTTTTTGTTTAAGTTTCGCATTAATTGAAGCTCTTGGAACGATGATATTATTCATTCCGTCAGGCAAATTAACTTCCATACCCGCTTGAGATAGGTAATATGAAATTTGAGTGATAAGTTTGTAAACACCAGCTAAATCAAGCTCAAGGGTCACATCTTCTAAATCTTCGATATATTTTGTTGCCCAATTGATTTGTTTTTCAATTAATGTTTTTTGAAAATCATCAAGTTCTTCAAGTTCGATATTTTCACCAGTTTGCACATTTTTTGCAGAAATTACCATTAAGAATTTTTCATTATCTGCTTTTTGAATATTGAACACAGGCACAATAGTGTATGTTCCAAGTGCCATTTCGTCAAGCCAAGTTTGAATATCAAGCCCAAGATTGGTTTGTTTTACCATTAATTTGTTTGTAATATTCTTTGTAAAATATGGTGCAGATTTTATGTCTTTAAACTTGTGGTTTTTAATTCCTAAAAATTTGAAAATGAGATAATTTAGATATTTATCAATAAGTTTTCTTGTTGTTTCCATATCAAGAAAATCATTTTCGAGAACTTTTTTATAGCAAGTTAAATAATCTTCGTTTTTTAAATACGGTTCATAAATAATTGAAAATTTATCTGAATAAAATTTAACAGTTGGAATGAAATTTAATTTTTCAATTGTTTTTTTAACAAATCTGCATAATGTATAGAAGAATTGATAATCTTTTGAAGATTCACTAACGTCAAGGTTTTCATCTAGCCCTGTAAAATATTCAAAGAACAAATCAAGCCCAATGTTGTAACCATATTTTTCACCTTTATATTCGGCACGAAGTCTATATAATGACCCTCTTGATTTTAGGTAATATTCAAAATCATATGGTGGGCTAATAAAAATATTTGTGTTTTTGCCGTCAAAAGCAAAATCAATTTCAGTTGTTCTTAAAATTGGATTATTTGCAAAAAATGTGTCTGAAAATTCTTCTTCAATGAGTTCATAAATTAAAGAAACGCAATATTTAAAATCTTTATTTTTTTGCGAATATGGATTTTGGTCCAAATTTAGAAGTAATTTTTCTATATCATTTTTTTTAAACGTTAAGTTTTGCAATTTTTAGCCCCTATAAGATTTATTTATTGTATAATA
>JAZNJP010000267.1:0-4362 GCA_045578125.1 Candidatus Gastranaerophilales bacterium
GGAAGGTAATTCAATTCCATTTGGTTCAAGAATTATATCTGTTGCAGACGCTTATTGTGCACTCACTGAAGAAAGAGCACACAGAAAAGCCAAAACAAAAGAAGAAGCGCTTGAAATTCTAAAACAAGAATCTGGTGTTAAATGGGACCCAGCTGTTGTCGATGCGCTTTTAAAAATTTGTTAGTTTAAGCCCTAAAGTTAGTTACAAAATATGCGAAAACCCCCAAGATTTTCTTGGGGGTTTGAGCTATTTATACATTGCGTCCGATGTCGAAATAAAGTCTAAAAGCTGCCATTTTTTTGTATGTGCCAGTGTTTGGGTCGTTGTATATTTCAATGAGTTCTTTTTGATTTTTGCTTCTTAATTTTTTCATTTGACTTATTGTTCTTTTGTCGACAAACACCTCATCCGTTTTTAATGCTTCTATTTCTTCCGGAGTTATGCCTTCGCTGTTTGTTTGAGTTTTTTTCTTCGGTTTAACACCACTTTTTGTTGTTGTTTCTGCTGCTGTATCTTTATTTTCAACCTTTGGTTTAATGCTGGCATCATCTGCGTCTATTGCTTTTTTTACTTCCGTGCTTGGTTTTGTTTCTGCCGTAGCTTCAGTAGCTGCACTACTGCTTGCAGCACCTGCGCCTTTGCCTTTGAAG
The DNA here is from genome assembly GCA_045578125.1 of Candidatus Gastranaerophilales bacterium. GTDB lineage: Bacteria > Cyanobacteriota > Vampirovibrionia > Gastranaerophilales > Gastranaerophilaceae > RGIG1918. Next base: position 652 of record JAZNJP010000267.1, read on the forward strand.
AAACCTGTGATATTTGTTTTAGCTGTAGTCCAGCATTTTGTTAAATTTGTTTTCGAGAAGCCAGTTTTAAAGCATTCTTTTGTTGCTTTAAGTGCGCTCATACTGTCTGTATTCACGCCACTTGCTTTAGCTGCTGCTTTAGCGCCAGCGATAGAGCCTGCTACTGCGAATGTGCCACTGCCCATATTTTCCCAGGCTTGCTGCGCTTCTGTGTCTGTTTTAGCGCTCATTGCACCCGCTGCGCCTTTAGCTATTTGCAAACCGCCAAGACCAACACCTGCTGCCACCATAATTGGAGCAGCTGCACCACCTGTGATTGCAATAAGGCCTGCACCAACCGCAATTCCAAGTGCGCCCTTAATAAAATTAGCCGGAGATTTAAACATGCTTGTGATAGGGCTTATTAAACCTTTTCCAAAGCTTTTGATTTTTTGACCGAATGAAATTTTGCCATCATCTGCTTGGTCGCCTGCAGTGGTTTTGATAAATGAATCACCTGCTGCATTTACTCCTTGTGGTGCGTTTGTGCTGTTTGGCACAACTGCCATTGGAGGCTGTGCCATAACACTTGCCGGAGTAGAGCAAGGAGAGCAAGATGTATATGGTGTTAATGCGTAATTATCGCAAGGTGTTACATATGGGTTCCAAAATAATGAATTGCACCCATTCAATCCAGTTCCTGGCATCATGTAGCCTTTCATTATAGCTTCAGCTTCCGCTTGACGTGCAAAACGTAGCGGGTCATTGCAACCATATGTCATACCATACCTCTTAATTACTCTCTTGTGTATTAATAAAAACAATGTTTTCTTTAAAATTGCATGTTTTGTTAAGAATTGTTAAATAAGAAGTATATATTTTATATTTATCCAATACTAAGGCCTGCGCACAGGTTGATAGATTGCCCTGTTAAACCTTTCGCACTGTCAGAAATTAAATATTCGCACATCTTGGCAATTTCGATTGGTTCAATAAATCTTTTTTGCGGAATAATCTGCAAGTTTTCTTCCTTTGAGAATTCCCCGTCATTGCAGGCGTTTTCTGCAAGCTCTGTTTCCACCCAGCCTGGGTTGATTGTGTTAACTGTAATTCCATATTCTGCAAGCTCCAACCCTAAAGATTTTGTGAGCCCAATAAGCCCTGCTTTTGTCCCACTGTAAAGTGAAGCATACCCTTCGCCAACAGAACCCGAGATTGAACCAATGTTGATTATTCTGCCCCAGCTTTTTTCCTTCATATAAGGAATAGCCTTTGTTATAAGTTTATACGGAACTGTGAAATTTAAATTAATCATTGAAGATATAACTTCTTCTTTCATATCTTCAGTTTTACAAGTTACATATTCGCCTGCGTTATTTATTAAAATATCAACTCCGCCCATCGAATCTAGCGCTTTTTGATAGAGTTCTTCTGGTGCATTCTTTTTACTTAAATCAATTTGAAAATAATTTTTTTCATTTATCGTGCTTCTTCCTGCGCCATAAACTTCATAACCTAAGTTTTTGAAGTGTTCAAAAATTGCTTTTCCTATTCCTTTGCTTGTTCCTGTTATTAAAATTTTTTTCATTATCTGCCCTTAGAGTATCTGCAAAATATAAGAAATTATACAAACTTTAGGCTTATTTGGCAATTTTTTTAGAATGATTGTTTTTATTAAAATGGAAGGAAATGATTTTATGAGCACAACTGTATCTTTTAGAGCAAACGCAACACCTCAAGAAAAGGCGGCAGCTAAAGCAAGCGCAAAAGCAAGTTTAGCTAACACTGCGATAACTGCGGCAGGAGGTGTGATTGCTGGAGGAGCTATTGGTGGTCTTGCAAGTTTTCTTCCTGTTAATCCGCTTGATAAAGTAATTGAAGGAATGCATAGCGCTGGGGATTCTTTTGCAAAAGAATACGTAGAAAAAAAGGCAGAATTTATTAATGCGAATGCAGCACAAAAAATTTTAGACAGACTTGAAAGTTTGAAAAAAGTTGCAACGCCAAATCAAAGCCAATTGGATGAAATCACGGGCTTAACAGATAAGCTTAAAGATTTGCCTGATCCAAAAAATCTTGATAGTATTAAAGCTGCATTTGAAAATGCCAAAAAAACTATTGAAGAAAAAGCAGCAGAGTTGATTAAAAATTCTCCTGATTGTGAAATTGTAAAAACTGCAAAAAAAGCGGCAAAATCAATGATGCGACCTGAAAGAATTGCAAAAGGCGCATGTTACGGTTTAATGGCGGCACTGCTATTAAACATTATTTCTTCGTTTAGAAAACCAAAGGCTCAAAGCCAAACCCAAAAATAATTCCAAGCTTGATTTTAATTGAATAAACTTTTTATATAATTTTCAATAACTGGAATGTGAGTTACAAACATTGCAACTGCAATAGACGACACAAGCCCGATTGAAGCTTTTGAAAAATCTTTGAGTATGTGTTTGTAAACTTTTTTCTCGGTTTCAAAACGAATTCTGTTATACATTGCAATTTCTCTTCCTGCAAGAACACCAATGAACACCCAAGTTGTTGACATTGGGATATTGTTTACATGTTGGAAGAAGAATAAAATTGAAGCAAACACAACATCGATAATGGTTGCAGAGCGAATATCTTGAGTGTTTGTTTTAAGTTTTACAATGTTTTGAATTTCGCCACCTCTTTTGTAACAAATAATATATAAAAGCCCGCATGCTGCAGCAAGAGATATAAGAACTTGCCACATATTTAAATTTCTTGGAAGGTAAACATATAAAACGGCGGCATCTTGCATAAGCCAAGTTGACCAAAGGAATGCCGTTGAAATCCATTTTGCAACAACCCAGCCTGTCGGCATTTTTTCATTCTTTGAATATAGAAAATATTTTTCGATTTTTCTTGAAATAAAGAAGTAAATTATAAACGCTGAAATAAATGCTGAAAAATATCCAACTAATGATTTCATTACCATAAGCCCGATAACGGTTGTTGATGAAAAAATACTTAAGATAATAAATGCGGTTGCAACAGGTAAGCCTTTTTTGGTCATATAGATTAAGGCGATTGGAGGAAGTACATGCCACCAATAGAATCTATCAGGAAAAGGAATTCTATCCAACCTGCCAAATGCAATATCTTCTCCGCCAGATAAACACCAACCGCCAAATAAAGTCGCAATAAGTACAGCGCTTGCAAACAACCAAATAACCCACACGGGTTTATCTTTAGTTGAACTTAAAAAAGTTCCAAGTGTTTGAATAACATCGTTTGAAACACAAGAGAAAAGGGAAAGGGTAAATCCCAAAATCATAAAGATATCACTTGGTGTAATTGGAATATTCATACTTACCTTTATTTTAAACTAAAGGTTTTTAATGGCAAGATTTTTTTTAATAAAGTCTTGTGTAGTTCCAAAAACTTGTGAACACTTTTTTTACATAAATTTTTGTTTCAAGGAATGGTATGTCTTCAACAAAGTTGTCTAAATCGCCGTCAAAAATTTGTTTTTGCCATTTTCTAACATTTCCATAACCTGCATTATATGAAGCAACTGCAAACATTTCGTTTCCGAGCCCTTCAATAATAGAATCTATGTATTTAGTGCCAATGTAAATATTATATTCTGTGTTTTGTAAGTCTTGTTTTGTCACATCTCTATTTTCCATAAAGCCTGCTGTTGCGGGCATAATTTGCATTAAACCAGTTGCGCCCGCTGAACTTACTGCGTTTTTATCGAAATGACTTTCT
>JAZNJP010000268.1:0-2039 GCA_045578125.1 Candidatus Gastranaerophilales bacterium
TGCGCTACATCCCGATAAATAAAAAAATATTAAGTTTTCAATGGTTCTGCGCAGCTTGGGTTAAATCTTTAACCGTTGGTCTACCGCCAACTCGTGCGCTACATCCCGATAAAACGATATTTTGTTTAATTTTCAATCAGGTAACCACCCTATATTCTTAGTCTATTATAACAAAGGACAAAGTCAAGTATAAATTTAAAATCATTCTTTTTTATATCCAATTGACGGATATATCAATTCAAACAAAAACACTATATTTGAATTGTGCATATTCCACTCTCACTCATAATTCCTTTTCTTGACCGTTTTTCGGTCTTTTTTTTAAAACATTTTATTTTCAACAAGTTCGCATAAAATATGTGCTAACAATATATGAGCTTCTTGAATTCTTGGTGTATGAACGGACGGAATATTGATAACTATATCCGAAAATTCTCCCATTGCATTCGGATTTTGCCCTGTAAAGGCAATAGTTTTTATATCCGTTGAACTTGCATATTTAAACGCCTCAATTACATTTCGAGAATTTCCACTGATAGAAAAACCAATCAACACATCACCGCACTGCCCGAACGCTTGAACTTGACGCAAAAAAGAATTTTCGTAACCAAAATCATTAGAAATTGCCGTCAAAGCAGAAACATTTGAATTCAAACACAATGCGGGCAAAGCTCGTCTGTTTTTTAAAAATTTTCCGGAAAATTCAGCAGCAACATGCTGCGCATCAGCAGCAGAACCTCCATTACCGCAAAGCATGACCTTATTTCCTTTAGATAATGCTTCTGTGATTATTTCCGCAGCAAAAATAATTTGTGACAACAACTCTTTATCATCAAGAATACTTTTTTTAATTTCAATACTATCTTCGATTATATTAATTACTTTTTCCATAAACCCCTCTCGTTTTATTCTGCCATAGTTCCTGTGTTTTTCAAAAAATCACTAAAATTTTTAAGTTGGCGCAACGTTTCATTTTTTTCTATGACTTCATTGATTTTTTGTTCCGCCTGATTTTTAACTTCCTCTTTCAATTGTTCAAAATCCTCTGAAGAAGGTGCTTTATTCACTGATTGTTGTTCTAATTGCGACTCCGTTGCATCCAAAACCTCTTGCTTCGCCAACCATTGGAAAGATTTTACCGCATTAGGACTCATTGTATTCCCTTTTATAAGAACCTTAAAAGCTTTGTTTCCAGCTTCAGGAGTAAGTGCGGGTATTAAATCCAATTCTTTTTCGTCAGTTTGAACATTAAAGCTATCGAACAATACGGCAGCAGTTACACCAAATTTCGGAATGTAAGACAAGATTTTATCAACGGAAATATTACTAATCGGTCCCAAGATATCAACTAATTCTTGATTTAATTTGCCCAATATTTTGATATCTCCGTTGTAATTCAACATATTCAAATATCCGTCAACATACAATGCCATTTCTTTTCCCGATGAAGTAATAGGGCTAAAATACGCATTACCGCCAGAAAAAGTCAACTTTCCTTCTGCTTTTGCAACTTGTCCGGAGTTGTAAGGCAACACTGTGTTTATTATCTGAGAAATTGAATTTTGAACAAATTTAGAACTAATAATATTAGCAGCTTTTAAATACGTTTCTATTCTTCCCAAACTTCCTAATTGCCCGTCAACAATAGTGAAATTTGCATTACCTTTTAGCGTTTTTAATTGTTCCGTCATTGTTGCTCCTTGCATAGAAATATCAGCATCAAATTTCAATATTCCCATTATTTGATCTTTTATTCCTATAAGAGCCGATACTGCAGGGTTAGCATCCATGCCTTCACCATTCAACCGTGCCGTCAAAATAAGTTTTGCCAAATCATAAGATATATCACCATTCAATTTTCCATCATAAGCAACAGCATTAAATTTAGGCAAATTTAACATATCATTTTTCAAAGTGAAATTTGATTTTATTTGACTTGCTTGCAAGGTTCCAACCTTAAAATCACCCACATTCGCTACGCCTTTTTTTATCCAAACAGGTATCATTGGCATATTTTTTGTACTTACTGATGAAGATGT
>JAZNJP010000269.1:0-4140 GCA_045578125.1 Candidatus Gastranaerophilales bacterium
ATTGAAAGAGGTTTGAATTTTATAACTGCTGAAACTTTAGAAAAAATGTGTGAAACATTGAAAATTTCTCCGAAACAACTTTTTGATTTTGAATATAAAGAAACTCAAAACACAGAAGAAACTGTGCAAAATTTAATTAAAAGCAATCCTGATAAAATCAATGAAATATATAAAATTTTAAACGGATTTTTGTCCTGATTTTGTTTAATCACCCAACAAAATTATCGGCAAATCATTTTTCATCGCATATTCTTTAAGAAAAATTGGAATATTTTCATACTCTTGCCCATAAGAAAAAACGGCTTGAATTTTTGGCCTTGAAACCAAAACCTCGTTATACTCTCTTCCATACTTTCTCTTTCCAAGTTCCATTTCATCAAAAATTGATTTCATTGCATTCGCAACTTTTGGATTAAATTTCTGAATTGCAGTCCAAGATTTCAAATTTTGAATTTTTTTAATTAATTCAATATATTGTTTATCGCTCAAATGCAATTTTTGCTTAATTAAGCTTGGAATGTATGTTCTGCATTCGCCTCTTTTAAAGACTCCATCGTTTTCTGCAAAAATATACTCTCTTTTTGCTCTTTCTAAAGTTTTCTTCATTCCAGAACCAAAATCTTTATAATATCCTGCATGGATATCACTTGAATTAACATCTAAAATAACACCCTGTTGCCTGAAAACTTTGTGATTTGCTTGATTTATATAAGACGAGCTCAAAAGTGCTTCCGCATCTATAATTGAAAAAGTGCTAAAGTTGCTTAATTGATCAACCCTATCAAGTCCATGAAGAAGCATATAAAGGTTATCTTTTGTAGTTCCTTTTTCAAAACCATATTTTTCAAGTTTGAAATCACATTTGTTTAAATCCAAAACAACATTTTTTATATTCTTTTCTTTAAAAACTTCGCCACCTTTAATTTGAGAAGCTTTTGGGAATTTTGTTTGCGGAAGAAAAATTTGAGTTTTATGAATGTGTTCTAAATATTTTTCAATTTCTTTTGAATATTTATCAAACACATCCAAATTATTACCCCTGTTTTCAACAAGCGCTTTAGATAAAATTTTTGTTAGCTCGAAAGTGTTACCGTATCTTGTTTTGAAGGCAATATCCTGCGCCATTTTTTGGATTTCGCCCTCAACAATATCATCTCTATTTTCAATATTTTCAGAACTTTCCTCAAAATACCAACTTATTTGTGGGTTTTTTCTTAAGTTTTCTTCTTTGAAATCTTCTTGCCAATTTTGGTTTTTAATAATTTCATAAATTTTTATTTGTTCTTCTTCATCTAAATCCAATCTTTGAATTGCATAAAATGCATCAAAAGCAGCTTCATTTTCTTGCATTTTCTCACCTTGGGGCTGGTTGATGTTATAAAGAAGAGTTGCAAGTGTTAATATCTTTTTATCTTTTGCACTTAATCGTTTAAAATCCTCGCTGCCTGCTATTTTTTGGAGAATTTTTAGGTTTTTTTTGATTATTCTTTTGGCATTTTTACTATCTTTTATTTCACTTATTCCAACGGAAATATCATTTAGTTCTTTTTTAATTTCTTTTGAATTTTCTTCTAAATTAATTGTTGAAATTTTTTCAATCAGATTATTTAGAGCATCCTCAAATATTTTATTTTCTTTTTCTGCGAGCTTTTCAATATCGTTCGACAATGAATTTGCCAATTTTTGCACGATTTCGCAATATTCTTCTTGGTTTTTAGGAATTAAAGGAAAATCTTTCACATTTGTTCTGCAAGCATAAAATGAATTTGATTCCGTCATTATTTTTTTCAATAATTCTCTTTTTTCTTTGTTATTTAATCCCTTAATGTCGTTTATGTTTCTGTATTCCCAGAATTTCAGAACCAATCTGCTTGCTTTATATGGCTCCATTTTTTTATCAATTAAATCAATATATTTTTGAACTCGCTCAGGTTCAACTTCACTTTTAGAATCAAAAATAAGCTTTGCTTCATCATATAGTAAAGCTCTTGATGTTTGGATTTCACCAAATTCTCCAATTAAATTCAAAAATCTTTTTAGACTCTTTTCATTTGCAATAATTGGGAAAACCCCTAACTTATCTCCATATTTAAGATAATAATCCGTTTGAAAATCGCTTAAATTATTGCCAACTATTGTAAAAATTTGTTGTTCCGTTAATTCTTGTTGCCCAACTTCATCATTTTCTAATTCAATTTTTTTATTTTTCAGCTCAATATATCTTTGTATTTGTTTATCTGTATAATTTCTATCAACAACGCTTGCTGCCTCAATTATGCTCAGAGGTCTTTTAAATGTCGAACTTTTTGTAAGCTCTATAAGTTTTTGATATTTTTTAGGGTTATCAACTACATCTGGCGCATATATATGGTTTTTTCTTAAAGTATAAAAAACATCTGCTTGCTCATCATCCCAGCCTTTACTTGCTGCATATAAACCTTCTTTAAATGTTATAGGATATGTAAGATAATGATTACCTTCTTCGTCTTGATTAGATAAAATTATTGCTCTTTGAATTTGAGCTTCATCTGCCCCAGCTTCAATTGCCGCTAGCGCTTCTTTTGTTTTTAGTGGTCTTGAAAAAATTGCTTTTTCATTTTTTATGTTATCTTGCCAATCAATTATTTTTTGTAATTCATCATAAGAAAATTCATTATCAAGCGCTAAAATAACTTCTCTTTCTCTTGGAGTTCTTGAGAATTTAATTTTTTCTTGTTCTATATCTTCAATAAATTTTACTAAAGCTTGTTTCTTTTTAGGATTATCTAAAATTGAATTAACTGATTTTCTTGGCGCACCTTTTTCTGTTAATCTTTTAATTACTTTATTCTGGTCATATTTGCCAATTAACTGTTGTTTCTTTTTGCCAGCAAATGTAACCGTGTCGAAAGGCAATTGAGGCAAAATTCTTGCGTTTTGCTTATTTAACGGCTTATTATTTATGCAAATTTTAAATGGCTGAACTCGGTTTATTATCATTTAATGTTTGAAAACAACTAAATTTAAAAACTTGCGCCACTAAAGAAAACAAAATCTTTACAGAATTAATAAAATTAAGTGCAATTTTCTTTTTTATGGGGTTTTAAACATTATGAACTTATCAATTTCAAGCATTAACCCCAGCTTCGGAAATATCTCAAAATTCAAAAAACTTGCACAAACCGCATCAGATTGCATTGCAAGAGCAAAATGTTATGCTGAAATTCGCACTTCAAAAGATTTTCAACCAAATAAGCACGCAGCAAAAATATTACTCGAAAAAGACCCTGAAAAACTCCTTGAAAGGTATAGGCAATTTACAGTCAAAAACTTTAAAGAACTTTCTCCGCTTAAATATAACGCGCTGAAATTACAAACTGCAACAAAATTTCAAAATGAATTTAAAACCATGTCTGATATGGTAGAGATGTCAGAAAAATGGTTAGATGAAAAATACGGCAAGGGAAATTGGGTTTTTGTTTCAATCGGACGCTCGCTTGAAGGGCTTGCAGATTGTCTTTCGTATAAAGGATACGAAACTAAAATTATGCCAATGTCGGGCATACATCACCTTAATTTAACCGCCGATGAAATTGCAAATCAAAGCGATTTTAGGACATATGAAAAATTCTTAAGAAAATTAGGAATTTCAAAAGAAGCAATAGCAAAAGATAAAAGAAACTACATTTTTGTTGACTATTGTGACACAGGCGCTACCATTCAGACGGTTAAAAAAATATTAAAATATAAGCTTGGCATTGATTCTGAAAATGTTGATTTTAAAGATTTCACAACATTATATGAAGAAGCATATAACACGAGCGCAAGAAAAAGAAAATATACCCACCCAATAAAGCTCGAAAAAATGCTAAGGCTTTGCACTTTCAAAAAATTCTGCAGAACAGATAGAGTTGAATGTAGTGACCTTCAAAGCGTTACAAAAGCATTTGCGCATAAACAACCACTCAATTCTAAGTTATTTCATTTCAAGCTGATGGATGCATATTTACCTAAAAAATTGGATTATAGAGCATAATTCAAATTTTATTTTGTACTTAATTGCAAAATATTTATTTTTAATGTAGGATTGTTGTGTTGAAAATTTGATAATAGAAATGCCCAAGTGATGACTAAGGGAGCTTGCGACTTTATGCGGTATCG
>JAZNJP010000270.1:0-3647 GCA_045578125.1 Candidatus Gastranaerophilales bacterium
GAAAAATCAGAAAAATGCGTTGCTCAAATGAAAAAAGAATTTGCTACACTCCGCACAGGAAGAGCAAATCCACTTATTTTAGATAAAGTTTTAGTTGATTATTATGGAGCCCCTACTAAACTTAGCCAAATGGCGCAAATTTCAGTTTCAGAAGGCACAACACTTATTGTTTCACCTTTTGACAAATCGATGATTAAAGAAATTGAAAAAGCAATCACAAAGGCCGAAATTGGCATTACTCCAAATAATGATGGAACAGTTATCAGACTTGCTTTTCCTCCACTTACACAAGACAGAAGAAAGGAAATTGCAAAAGAAGTTAAAGCAATGGGCGAAAATGCAAAAGTTGCAGTAAGAAATGTTCGCCGCGATATGCTTGATGACCTTAAAAAAATTGTAAAATCTGAAAATATTCCTGAAGACGCAATGAAAGACGCGCAAGCACAAATTCAAAAAATTTCAGATAACTATATTAAAACAATTGATGAATTAGTTAGCGCAAAAGATAAAGAGGTAATGACAGTATAATGTCTGAAAACTTGGAACAAGAAATCATAGAAAAAGATACAGAAATTCAAGAAACACCAAAACAAAACAAAATCAGAAGAGTATTAACCGGCTGGATTGTTGGCGTATTGTGTATGGCGTTTATCATAATGGGTGGAGTGCCACTTTTAGCCTTGGTTTTGGTTATAATTTGCCTTATGGCAAAAGAATATGTAAAAATTCTTCAATATAAAGGCTTCCACCCTAGCCTTGGAGTAATTATCGTTGCAGCAATAGCATTTACATCGCTTATCTTTTTCCACAGATTTGATTTATTGCCAGTTTTCACTTGTGCTGCAATTATTGGCTCTTTCTTGATTGTTTTGTTCAAAGGAAGACAACCCTACATTGCAAATGTTGCAACAACAACGCTCGGCATAATGTATTCAGCTTGGCTAACATCCCATGTACTTTTGCTCAGGCAATTTGACATGCAAGGAGTTGGGGCTTTTAAAATTTCACTAAATGAAGGCTTGTTTCTTTTAATATTTGCATTTTTAGCGGTCATAGCAACAGATGTTGGTGCATATTATTTCGGTTCTAAGTTTGGCAAAACAAAGCTAGCGCCAGAAGTAAGCCCTAAAAAATCCGTTGAGGGTGCAGTGTTTGGTGCATTGTTCTGCATTTTTGTTTGTTTATTCGGAGTGTTTTATACAAAACTTACTCTTCTACAATGCGTAATTGCAGGTATTTTAATCACTGTGTCGGCTCAACTTGGAGACCTTAGCGAATCACTCATCAAAAGAGATGCAGGTGTTAAGGATTCAAGCCATATTCTTCCTGGACATGGCGGAATTTTAGACAGAGCAGATAGCTACATTTTTGCAGCCCCTGTTGTTTATTACTATTTTGAATATTTTACACACGGCGACAACCTGTTTTTTGATTTAGTCAACTATATAAAAGGGTTTATAAATGTTTATTTCGGCTAATAGAAATCGCGAATTATGCGAATTTAGCGAAAGAGTAGGCATTCCATTTATATTTGTTGGGTTATTAAACACCATATTCACCCATCCATCATTTGTACAAGAAAAAAAAGATTCATACGAAAGATTGGAATTTCTTGGCGATGCCGTTTTAAAACTTATTGTAAGTAATTATTTTTTCAAAAAATACAAAGCCGAGCTAGAAGGTGTTTTAACAGAAAAAAGAAATGCCGTAATTTCAGATGATACGCTTGCAAAGCTTGCACTCAAACTTAATTTTGAAGATTTAATTTTAATATCCGATGATATGAAAAACTCTTCCTATTCTAAAGAAATAGTTCTCGCATGTGCTTTTGAGGCGCTTCTTGGTGGGATATTTCTTGAGGGCGGATATGAAAAAACAGAAAAATTTTTCTTAGATAATTTTACAAGCGAAATAGATGAAATCGCAAGCACGGCGCGCTCTTCAAACTACAAGGCACTTCTTCAGGAATACACTCAAAGTATTAATGCAACACTGCCCGAATATAGTTTAACAGCGGAAACAGGTAAATCGCACGATAAAACATTTACTTACGAAATCATATGGCAGAATGAAGTTTTAGGCACTGGCTCAGGAAAAACAAAAAAACAAGCTCAAACTTTCGCTGCAAAATCAGCAATTGAAAAATTAAAAAAAGAAGGAGCAAAAATATGATAATTTCACCTTCAATTTTATCTGCAGATTTTGCAAATTTAGAATCAGAAATAAAAAAAGTGCAAAAGTTTGGAATAGAATGGTTTCACCTTGATGTTATGGATGGACATTTTGTGCCAAACATTACTATTGGCGCGCCAGTTGTTAAGGATATTAGAAAAATTGAAGGAATATTCCTAGACACTCACTTAATGATTTCCAACCCAGAAAAATATGCTGACGATTTTATTTCAGCTGGTTCAGATTTAATCACATTCCATGTTGAAGCAACAAAAGATAAAACAGACGATTTAATTAAGTATATTAAAAGCAAGGGCGCGAAAGTTGGACTAAGCATTAAACCAAAAACACAACCAGAAGCAATTGAAGAATATATCAAAGAACTTGATTTGGTGCTTGTTATGACAGTTGAACCTGGTTTTGGCGGGCAAAAATTTATGGAAGATTGTGCCACAAAATTAATAAAACTTTCTGAATACAAAGTAAAATATAACAAGGATTTGATTTTACAAGTTGATGGCGGGATAAATAACGAAACTGCAAAAATTTGCAAAAAATTAGGTGCAAACTCGCTTGTTGCAGGAAATTATATTTATAAATCAGAAAATATCGAAAAAGCTCTTAAAAATTTGTCATAATTATTTAAAATACCACTTGAAAAAGTTTTTTGTTTTGCTTATGATATAGTCAATTGCTAGAAATTTAAAAGGTATAAGAAAATGAATCCGATTATTGACGAATTAGAAAAAAAATACACAGGCCGTGAACTTCCTGAATTAAACCCAGGTGATAGCGTTAAAGTTTATGTAAGAATTATCGAAGGAAACAAAGAAAGAACTCAGGCTTTCGAAGGCACTATCATTAAAAAACACGGTTCAGGTGTTTCAAAAACTATCACAGTTAGAAAAACTTTCCAAGGCGTTGGCGTTGAAAGAGTATTTTCACTCTACTCTCCAAGAGTTGAAAGAATTGAAGTTTTAAGAAGAGGCGATGTTCGCCGTTCTAAACTTTATTACTTGAGAGAACGCTCAGGTAAAGCAACTCGTATTAAAGAGAAAATGGAAAAAAGATAAGAAGTTTTTAAAGCCCTTTAACGAGGGCTTTATTTAATAGAAAAGAAATTTTATGTCGAATATTCATTGGTATCCAGGACATATTGCAAAAGCACAAAGAGAGCTTCAGGATAAGCTCAATCTTATCGATGTCATTATCGAGGTAATTGATGCAAGACTTCCATTTTCGAGTAAATATGCAGAAGTTGAAAAACTAACAAAAGGTAAACCAAGACTCATTATTTTCAATAAATCAGATTTGACAGATAAATCAGAGCTTGAAAAATGGGAAAATTACTACAAAGAAAAATATTCACTACCTGTGATTTCAACTAACAGCAATATCAACAACATAAAAGAAATAATTAACAAAACTATCTTCTTGGCATCTGAAATGCCCGAGAAAAGGAAAGAGAAGGGGTT
>JAZNJP010000271.1:0-6010 GCA_045578125.1 Candidatus Gastranaerophilales bacterium
CAATAATTAAAAATGCACCTATTCTCATTCTAGATGAAGCTACAAGTGCGCTCGACAATAAATCCGAAGCAGTTGTTCAAAAAGCATTACAAAATCTAATTAAGAATAAAACAGTCTTCACAATTGCACACAGACTTTCAACCATTAAAGATGCGGACAAAATTGCGGTTATTATGGACGGCAAAATTACAGAAGTTGGAACACACGAAGAATTACTAAAAGTTGAAAACGGAAATTACAAAACACTTTATAATATGCAATTCAAACATCTTGAAGAACAAGCTGTTTAATTATTCTTTCCCGACATCAGATTATCGTGATATTCAGCAGTTGCCGTGTAAATTACATCGCTTGAAGAGTTGATTGCGGTTTCAAAAGAGTCCTGAATAACGCCAACGATAAAACCAATTGCTACAACTTGCATTGAAATATCACTACTTATTCCAAAAAGCGAACAAGCCATTGGGATTAAAAGCAAAGAACCACCAGCAACGCCAGATGCGCCACAAGCTGCAAGTGTTACAAGGATTGAGAGAATAAAAGCTGTTGGAATATCAACTTGAACACCAAGCGTATGGACAGTCGCAAGCGACATAATCGAAATTGTAACAGCAGCGCCGTTAGTATTAATTGCTGCACCAAGCGGTAATGATATCGAATAAAAACTTTTATCTAGTCCTAATTTTTCACAAACTTCCATATTTACAGGCAAATTTGCAGCTGAGCTTCTTGTAAAAAATGCTGTAATTCCACTATCTTTAAGTGCAGTATAGACAAGTGGATAAGGATTTCTTCTTGTGAACAAGAAAGACAAAAATGGCTCAACCACAAGAGCAACAAAACTCAAGGAAGCAACAAGAAGTGCAAGGAGTTTAGCGTAATCTATAAATATGTGGATACCACTTTCAGTAACTGCTTGGAAAACAAGCCCCATAATACCAAAAGGAGCACAATTGATAATTCCGCGAACAACTTTAGTCATAACAGCTGCTAAATCACTAAAGAAGTCTTTTGTAGTACTTTTTGCAATATTTTTGAGCGTGAAACCAATAATTACAGACCAGAAAAGAATACTTATATAATTAGCTTCAGATAATGATTTAATTGGATTTGAAACAATGTTTGTTAAAATGGAAACAAGAACTTCGGAAATTCCCTCTGGCGCTGCGAATGTATTAGAAACTCCAGTTAATTTAAGAGTTACAGGAAACATAAAGCTAGCAAGAATACCAACAAGCGCGGATAAAAACATACTTAAAATGTAAAGAAAAACAATTGTTTTATATTTTCTGCCGTCATTATTTCCAACTTTTGCATTTGCTAAAGAACTAATAATAAGAACAAAGACAAGAATTGGAGCAATTGATTTAAGAGCGCCAATAAATAATAAGCCAAAAACAGAAATAAATTGAAATTTAGGAATGGCAAGCGCAAATGCCACACCAAGAACAATTCCTAAAAAAATTCTTATTATTAGATTAATGCTATTATATTTTTCTACTATCTTTTTCATAAATTTCTAGATGAGATAAATAAAAATGTAGCAAAAACATAAGAAATATACAAACAAATTAGATATTATCTTTATCCAAACCAAATAGCGCGCGACCTTCTTTATATGCAGAAATTATAGCTTTAGAAAATTTCTTTGCTTGGCTCCAATAACTTGTATGTGCAGAAATAAATGTTTTTCTTGAACGAGTATCAGATTTGTCATAGAAAAAGCCCTTAACAGGAGATATTGGAACTTTCATCAAAACTTCTAATTCAGGAATGGTTAAATTTTTAGAAAGAGGATATCCCATAGGATCTTCTGCCCAATTAACAGTTAGCCAAAATATGTCGTTCTTGAAAATGTATTCAAATAACGCAAGATACATTTTTGTAAATTTGGCATTTGGGTCAGATGGGTCAGAATAAAATAATGAGATTGGACAAGCATAATTCACAATGCCTTTAATTGAGTCTTTTGGAGCACAATATGTGTTTGTATATGAATCAAGCCGAGAAACAGTTTCTTTCATATAAGCTTTATCGCCATTGAAGTGAACAATATCCTTCATACCAAAATAAATTAAATTAGAATTTAACAATGCGTCAACACAAGTTGGTTGAAAATCAGCTTGCGACAAATATTCTCTTGTTTCGTTATCCATATTTATTGTTGAGACAATATTTTCTTTATCCAAATACGGAAGTTTAAACACAAAATATTGGTAGGTAACAAAAGTGCCAGCGCTATAACCCATAAGAAGGGATTGATTTCCCTTTTTGTATTCGTCCATAATTTGGCTATGCAAAAGCTGAATTATAGGGTACATGTTTTTTGTTCGTGAAACCCAAATGGCATCATGAATTATAAGCGCAAATGCACGACGCACAAGCTGTGCAAGTTTAGGGCTAAGAACATCCATGATATCTAAATCTTCTTTTAGGTAACTGAGCTCATTTTTGCTCATATCGCCCCAAAAAAGAGTGTTAGGGGTTTCACTTAAAACCTGAGTTGAATTATTTAGAAAATATTTGCGCATATATTCATCTGCTTCAATATATTTTTTAAAAACAGGATGAAAATTGTTAACGCCATCAAAAAACCAACTTTTCATTTTCTCGTCATTATTATTCGAGCCATTAATATATATTACAGAAAGATTTTGAGCACAAAATGCGGACTGAAATGTAAAAAATAATACGAACAGCAAACTAAATAATTTTCTCATAAATTTATCTCCAAAATTATTGAATTGAGACATATGTAAGGTCGGCGCAAGAATTCTTAGTTAATGATTTAAGATACTCTAGCGATGTATGTCCAGTTCCGAGAAGTAGAACATTTTCAACACCTGCATTTTTTGCCATTAAATAATCCATCTGTGCGTCACCAATACACAAAATTGTTTCATGGTTAAGATTGTTTTCTTTAATAACCTCAAGTAAAGGAATTCCAGTTTTTTTGGGTTGAGAAAATTCAGCCTTACCATAAATTTTTGCAAAATGTTTTTCCAAATCAAACTTTTGCACAGTTAAAAGAGCGTTCTCTTTCGTATCAGAAGTAATTATAAATTGTTTAACACCGCCAGCGCTAAAGCCTTCAACAAGTTCTTTTACAGCAGGCAAAAGATGAATATAATCACAAGCGCACTCTTGAAATTCAGAATGAACTTCACAAAAAAGTTCATCATTTTTTTGTTTATCTGATTTTACTCCGAGAGACAAAAGCTTGCTGTGTAAAAAATTCAAGACTTCTTCGCGAGATAAAACCGCAACAGGAGAAAGCTCAATTAGCTTACCAGTTTCTATATCAAGCCCCATGTTTTTGCATATATCAGAATAAAACTCTTTGCCTAAGGAATAATGAGCAAGAACTTTGTCAGCTCTTCTTCTTGTAATTTCAGCCCAAAAATAATTGGCATCTATTAAAGTAGCATCTTTATCCCAAATTATGGTATCAATATTACAAAACACAAGTTCATTATTTAGAAAAATATTCATACTACACGCTTTCAACTAATTTTTTAGCAATATCTAATGCTCGAGAGAATTTTTGAGAATCATAAAGAAAATTATCATTTCTGACAAAATCTTTGACTATTTTTCTTGCATAAGAGCCAACTGCAACACCATTCAATGGAACATCTAGCATATGTGCAAGTTGAGAAGTTTTCGCATTTGTTCCACCAGAAGCTATAACATAGGGGCAGAGATTAGAATTAATAATTAAATCTGCACAAGAAACTGCCTGAAGAGTGGATTTAAAATTATCAGCCCCGCCAGACATTGGGAGCCCATCTGCTTGAATTATAATTCTATCTGATGTGGTTATAGCAATCATTTTATGCAAAATGTCAACTAGCTCAACATCTGAAAATTCAATTCTGCTTGCATTAATACTTAACATACCATTAAAGTTTTTGGTTAAATATTCCCATTTTTCAAAAATTTCATCTTTATTGTTTGAATCCATGTGAAATTCAACACAATCACACAATGGAAAAAGCTTATCTAAATTATCCCAATCAGATTTCTTTTGATAAGAACTTAGCGCACCACAAGAGCAAGTCCCAGCACAACGAGCACAACCAATACATTTTTTTTCATCAATCGAAATAATTCCGTTATTATTTTGAATTGCTCCCTCAAGGCAAGCCCCTAAACAAGCGCCACACGACACACATTTTTCATTTATTTGATATTTCGATAGGTGCTTATCACCTTCGGTGCCAACGCTAATGCAGAGAAAACAATCGGTTTTATTAGAATATTTAAGCCCTTCTTTTGCTGCAAGAACCGCGCCCTCGCTAGCATTTAAATCAAAGAATCTACAGCCAGCAGCACTATAAAGAGCAACAAGACGAGTTATTTCGTCATAATTTTCATTATTGGCGCCCAAAATTAATTTGAAACACTTGTTAGAAGCCAAATATTCTTGCATTTTTTTTGTCATATATCCTCGCAAATAACAAGAATATATTAACGCAAAAGAACTAATTTTAATAGCAAAAATTAAACAGATTCACTAGTAAAACCAATTGCTGTTTTTTTCTTCACAGCTTTTGACTTGTACATTGAATCATCGATTCTTTCTTCGTTAGTTTTATCAATTGCAAGAGCAAAATCCTCATATGAAATATCCGCCCTGCCACGGTTTAGAGCATTTAAAGATGCTGCATTTGCAATTGTATTTATTGAATGATATGAAAAACCATCTAGCTCCCGAGCAACTTTTTCAAGAGATTTTACATCATTAATCAATGCGGCACCTTTAGATTTTTTAGAAAGATTGTTTATTACTTGTTGTTTTCTTTGTTCTAAATTTGGAGTTCCGACAAACTTTTTAAGGTCAAATCTTCTTCTTATTGCAGGGTCAACAAGGTCATATTTATTTGTTGCACCAACAACAATTACATTATTTGCTTTTGCCTGCTCTATACACTTAAGTAAAGTTGCAACTTGTTTAATATTTTCATCATTTGTTCCAGAACTTCTATTAAATGTCATAGAATCCATCTCATCCATAAATAAGATTACTGGCTTATCTAAATCTTTTGCATAAGTTTGAACGAAATCAAAAGCAAGCTTAATATTATTTGAAGTTTGATTTATGTATTTTGAACCAGCATTACCAATATCAAGTGTAAAAACTGGCGCATCAATTTCAGCAGCAAGCGCTTCTATAATATAAGTTTTACCGCACCCAGGAGGTCCATATAACAAAATCCCCGCAGGTCTTCTTTTCCCGTATTCTTCAAAATCCAATTTTGCTTGAGCTGGGTCGTTTACAGGGTCGATAACTGAATCTTTTAAATCAGCCTTCAACTCTTCCATGCCCATAATATCTTTAAATCCATCTGGGGAAAATTCGGTTCTTTGCATTATCTCAATAGGAACCGCACTCAACGCTTGTGCTTGTGCTTGAGCTTGATTTTTTTGCGCTTCATCAGCTTTTTTCTTTTCAGCTTCAAGTTTAGATGCTTCAACTTGCTTATCAATTTCTTCTTGAGTTTTGCCTAAATCAGCATTCCAGAATTTCAATCTTTCAATTATGACGCTTCGCCAATTATCTTTAGGATTTTTACAATTTTTTAAAGAATTAGAGTAGTAGTCATATTCTGATTTCAGATATTCTTCACAATCAGTAAAATTGACCATTATATTATCAATTAAGGTGTCTTTTGTTGCAATAAACATGTCAACATAATTAGGATCTGGCGCATCTGGCCCAACTTTTCCTTCTCTCAACGTAATGACATCTTCTGCAGCATTACATAAATTACTATATTGTTTCAAAAAAGCTGCGTATTGTTTATCTGAAAGCTTGTTTGCGCGAGATTCTATATATGCTTGACTTTTCTTGGAATATCCAAAAGAAATTGGTGAAATTGTATTAACTCTCAATTTAAATTTCCTTCAAAAATGTTGTTCGTACAAAAATTGAAAAAATATTTTTTTGCTATTTGGGAATTAATTGTTTAAGTTTTGTAAAAATTTTTAAAGAAAGTCTAAAAATTAG
>JAZNJP010000272.1:0-2342 GCA_045578125.1 Candidatus Gastranaerophilales bacterium
TATAAATAACTTAATATGTTATACGGCTTCGGGGAATAAATTTTTTACAAAATTCCTTTCACTTAACCCGGCATTTGGCCTGTCTAGTAATTGCAAAACATTCATTTTTAATTTCTCATTAAACTCAAGCTTTCTAGCATGATTGTCTTGTCGTGCTTCATTCAAGACTTTTACTATCCCATATTCTTCATCATAAGAATCTATGCTATTTTTTAACAATCGTATTAAACCGGTCCATTTAGAATAATCAACTTCTCTTAATCTAAATAAGGCGTCCCACGCACCCTTATCTTCCAAGAACAAATATAAACACATTTTAGTATAAGCGGCATCTCTAGGATTTTTCTCTATTTCAGATATTATATCTGCATTTTTGTTAATTTCTGAAATCCAGTATTCAATCAGCAGTTTTCCAAAACTACGATTTATAAATCGTATATTATCTATAAAATCCTTATCCGTCATATGTTCTCTATGCAAAATCAAGTCTTCCAGTCCATAACTTAACAAACTTACTTTTATTTTATTATCTCTTATAAAATCAGATATTTTATTCTGCAAATCGACAGTATTTTCTTCTGTTAAAGATTTGTTAATGTATGAACAAAAAATAACATATTTATCCAGCACGTCTCTCATTCTTGCAAAAGAACGAAATGGTTTTTGCTCGCTCTTAAATAGATTCTCAAATCTCGCAACAATGTCTTTTTGTTCCGCAAGACTATATTCCATCCAATGCTTTAAGCCATTAGAAAATTTTTCTGTTTCGGACGGCAATACAATATCTTCTTGTAAGAACACTTTGAGGTCAAACCCCTGACCCACAAAGCTTTTATATATACTTGGATAAACTTCTAAAACTACATTAAAATCAGAAGCAAAAACATTGCCAAAGCCTTTTTTCCTTCCATTTGGATCTTGTGCAGTTATATCTTTTTTATAATAAAATTCGAATAAGTCTTCTGTTGTGATTGGTTTGTGAACAAGTTCGCCAATTTCCTGTTTTACCAACATATACAAAACAAAGAATAATATACCTTGAACTGCTGTCTGTTCAAGTTTAGCAAACCCCTTAGTGTGACTTTCGATTTTTTGTAATTCCAATGTTAATTTTTTAATAAAGCGAAAATTATTAGAAAACCTATCAATCAAAATTAAAGCATCTTTGGAAAAAGAATCTGTTTTTATGTTATTTAGCTGTTTATGTACAAACACAACAAATTCTTTAATAACGCCCCTTGCCTGACAATCTTGTAAAACTAAATTAAGAACATTATCAAAATCATGTGGAAAAGGCTTCTTTACAACCTTTTCTCTAAACCTGCCCCAAACTTCATTATTTTCACGGTCAAACTCCTTGTCATTTAATATCAGCAAAACAGAAAAACCAACTTCTGATAAATGCTGAACAAATCCCAAAAGCTCATATACAGAACCATCATAATTCATACGCTCAAAATCATCAAAACATATTACCGTTTCTGTGGCTTTAAATATTTGTAAAAAATCTATATTATTATGATCAAATCCTATAATTTTTTGCCCGACAAATTTCAGAATATATGAAAAATACCTATTTGTAACCAACATTGAAAAAAACAAGCTCATAAGAAAAATTTTGATTTTAAAACATATTGAGCAATGTACCATGAAGTCTAATTGAGATAAAAACACATATAATATTACCGTCAAAAATATAACTGATAAAGTACCCAATATGATTTTTTCCTTCTTGCTTGCAGCAGCAATTGCTAAATTCAATAATTCCTTTTTGATATCCGCAATAGATGTTTTTCCGAACAAAGAAAGTGAGAATACTTGTTTGCCCATTGTTTTCAATTCTGGCTTGATACTATTATTCCAAAGATGACTTTTTCCTGTTCCCCAAGCGCCTATCAAGGCAACTACGTTGCCAGTTTCACTCAAATATTCTATAATCTGTTTGTTTTTCATATTACAACCTATAATGCATTTATCCGCTACATCATAATATGAAACAATTCAATAAGATATAAAAATATTTGTTTTTACTTCACAAACACAATCCCAAACCATTTTTGCATGATGATCAGGCGGGATTGATAGTCGCCTGCAGAATTGATTTCTGTTTCATATTCGCGTTTTAGTTGTGCTGACAATCCAAGTTCACGCACCAGGTGATTGCACACACCCATAAGATAGAAGATATTGCCTGCCGGCCCATTCAGGTCAATGACCAGGCCTGTTTGATATCTCGCCCCCGGCACACCCCGCCGGGCGGCGTGCAGTTTCTGTTCCAGCGCACCAATCGTTTCCATGTGCGGCGCTTTTGGTTTTTAGTTCTTGCTGAATCTGCCCCCACA
>JAZNJP010000273.1:0-8795 GCA_045578125.1 Candidatus Gastranaerophilales bacterium
TCTGCCATTCGATAAGACAATAACTCTTCAAGAACGTGTTGATTTTTCAAATGAAGCAAATCCTGATTTATATGTTTCAATTCATGCAAACGCTAGTATGTCGCCAGATACAAAAGGGCTCGAAGTCCACTGGTGGCGCGATGAAAGTTTTGAATTAGCGCAAATTATAAGAGAAAATTTAGCAACACAAGAAAACCTTAAGAAATGGGATACTGTTGATAGGGGTTTGATGAAGTCTAAATTTTATGTTATAAATCACACAATGACACCTGCTGTTTTAATTGAGACAGGCTTTATGTCAAACCATGATGAATTAAAAGGTCTTTGCGACAAAAAAAGACAAAAAGAAATTGCAGACGCAATATCAAAGGGTATAATAAAATATTTGAAGAAAGTAAAAAAGCAAGATGAAGCAAAACTATAAATTTTCAAATAAACCAATAGGCGTCTTCGACTCTGGCGTTGGCGGTTTGAGCATTTTGAAAGAGCTTATTACCCTAATGCCTAATGATGACTTTATTTATCTTGGAGACACAAAAAATCTCCCTTACGGAAGCAAAACAAAAGAAGAAATTATAAATTACGGCAGAAATACGATTAATTTCTTCAAATCAAAAGGGGTTGAAACAGTTGTTATGGCATGCAACACAAGCTCAGCTTTGGCTTATAGCACATTAACAAAAGAATTTCCTGAAATAAAAATATTTTCACTTATCGCATCCTGTGCTTCTGAAATTGCAAAATACAATAACCTTGTAATTATGGCAACAGAAGGCACGGTTAAAAGCGGAAAATATGAAGAAGAAATTAAAAAGCATAATCAAAACGCAAAAGTGACTTCAATCCCTTGTCATGATTTTGTCAAAATTGTTGAAAATGATTTATACAATGATGAAGAATCAATTAAATATGTGCATGCAATTTTAGCGGAAGCACTTAACAAAAACCCAGAAAAAATAGTTCTAGGTTGCACCCATTATCCATATTTAATCCCAATTTTTTCAAAAAAAATTAACGAAAATATTTTTATAAACCCAGCAAACATTTTTGCCAATTCTATCAAAAATTACTTCAAAAACCCAATAACTGTAAACACAAAAGGTAAAAAAGAATTTTATGTAACACTGAACCCTGAAACATTCACACAAAACGCAAAAGTGTTTTACGAAATAAAAGAAGAAGTAAAGCTAGTTTAACAACACCCAAAATCTATTGTAAAATTAACCACATAAGGAAAATAAAATGGAAAATGTAAAAATTTACAACAAACAAGAACTCATAAAAAAACTTGCAAACGAAAATTTTTACTGCGATGAAGTTGCTCTTGGAAATTATTTTAGAGAGCTTAAAATTGAAGCCATTTTTGAAAACGGTGAAGGTGTTGAATTTTTTGATGAAGATGCGTTTAAAAGAATTTTAGATTTCTTAAATGAACGAAATAAAATGTATTCAGAGCAAGAAAAAGAAAAACCTGCACAAGAAAAATTCGAAGCACCGGCTGAAAAAAAAGTTATGGAACAAACACCAGAAATAAAACCAATTCAACAAGCACAGGTTGAACCACAAGTGGCGCAAGATAACAGTTTTAAATTAGATATATCAGAAAAAACGCTAAATATGATTGCTCGCGTGATTTCAAAAAAAATTGCAAAACAGGTAAATAATATGCTATCGCCCGACAATTTAAAAGATAGCAACCTCACTCTTTTTATTGAAGAAAACAAAAGATTGAGCGCAAGAGTTAAAATTTTAGAGGACGAAAACGAAGACCTAAGAAGAGATTTAAGAGACATAAAAGAAAGCTACACTCCTTCATGGTTTGGATTATATAAATACACAGGAAACAAAAAGGATAGATAATGAACATTATTTTAATGCTTCTTTTAATAAGCTTGCTTATAATTGTGCACGAATTAGGGCACTTCGCCGCAGCGAAACTTATGGGTGTCAAGGTTTCAAAATTCGCAATAGGACTTCCTTTCGGCCCAACTTTATATAAAAGAAAATTTGGCGAAACAACTTTTCTTGTTCATTCTTTCCTGCTTGGCGGATATGTCTCCTTTCCAGATGACAAATGCCCAGAAAATAAAGAAGAATTAAATGACGAAGATGAAGAAGTGCTTCCTGAAGATTCGCCTTTAAGATTTAAAAATAAAAACGGCTGGCAACAAGCCTTTATTCTGGTCGCAGGTGTCGCATGTAACGTACTTTTTGCTTTTATTCTTGTTTTATTTTGTGCATTTTATTACCAAAAAATCCCAACAAACACTTATGAAGTTTTTGTTGCAGGCATAAACAAACCGCAAGATACATCAAATATCCTTTCAAAAGGCATTCAAAAAGGAGATAAACTACATAAAATTAATAACATTGAGATAGATAACCCTCAAGAATTTTTCTTTGTTTTGCAAAATGCTAAACCATACGATGGCAAAGTTTCAAAAGAAAAACAAAACGAGGTTTTAAAAAATATTTTAGCTTTAAATAAAAGATATGACGCGAATTCAATTGCAGAGCAAGGTAGCGTTATCTATCTTCCAAAAAGAACTTACGAAGAAAAACTAATCACAGATAAAAACACAGCGCTTGGGCTTAAAAAACTTGAAGATAAAGAAATAAAACTAAACGCAAAAGAAATATCTTTAAGAGACAAAATGCAATCTCAAAAAATAACCCTTACAGAAGACACTTCAATCCAAGAAATAGCGCGCGCTTGGGCTGACTATTATAAACCATTTGATATTGTTATTTTAAGGGAAGGCAAAACAATTGAATATAAAAATGTAATTCCAGATAAATCAGGTCTTTTAGGGTTAAAAATATCTTACACCCAAAACTACACTCAAACAAAAGATATAAAAACCGCACTTCGTGCAACAAACACATATATTGTTGAAAACACGAGACTTATGGTTGTTGGACTTTGGCAATTAGTCGCAGGAAATGTTCCACTTAACCAAATGCACGGAATTGTTGCAATCACAAAAATTGGTGGCGATATAATCCAGCACAAAGGCTTAATGGAAGGACTTTTACTTACTGCAATCATAAGCATTGACCTAGCTCTTATCAATATCCTTCCAATTCCAGCGCTCGATGGTGGACACTTAATGTTTCTTGCAATCGAAAAAATCACAAGAAGAAAAATTGATGAAAAAGCGTATGAAATTTTAAATTCAATATTCTTCTATGCTCTTATGCTACTTATGATTTTTATTGTCGGAAATGATATTTTTGCAATTATCACCAAACAATTCTAAACTATAAACCATACTTTTAGACGACTTTTAACCTTGCGCAAGGGGCAAAAATGTGGTTAAATTTAAGTAGAAAGAGGTGTCACATGTTTGCAAATAAAACGCTCGCTATGATTCTTGCAGGTGGTCAAGGGAAAAGACTTTATCCGCTCACTCGAGATAGAGCAAAACCAGCTGTTCCGTTTGGCGGAAGATATAGAATTATAGACTTTGTTTTGAACAACTTTGTAAACTCAGGCTTTTTCAAAATAAAGGTTTTAACGCAATACAAATCAGATAGCCTTAATAAGCACATTTCAAGAGGTTGGTATTTATCTGGCTCCATTGGGCAATATGTTGATTCAGTGCCAGCTCAAATGAGAGTTGACGGAAATTGGTATAAAGGCACAGCTGACGCCATTTATCAAAACATAAATTTAATTACAGATGATAATTATCACACGGTTTGTGTGTTTGGCGGAGACCATGTTTATAAAATGGATGTAAGGCAAAAATTCAACTATCACATAAACAAAAAAGCAGACCTTACAATCTCCGCAATTCCTGTTCCAATTGAGCTTGCTTCAGAATATGGAATTATCGAAGTTGACGATTCTTGGCGCTTAATTGGGTTCAAAGAAAAACCAACAGAAAAACCAAAACACATTCCAGGCGACCCAACAAAATGCCTCGCTTCAATGGGAAATTACATTTGGGACGCTGAAACTTTAGTTGAGGTTTTAAAAATAGATGCTGAAAATCCAAATTCAACACACGATTTTGGAAACGACGTAATCCCGCTTATGCTAAAGCTTAAGAAAAATGTCTATGTTTATGACTTTGCAAAAAATGAACATATTGGAATGACTCCATCTGAAAGAGGCTATTGGAGAGATGTTGGTACTGTTGATAGCTACTGGCAAGCAAATATGGATTTATTAAAATATGACCCTGAATTGAATTTATATTCAAAAGATTGGCCTCTCAGAACATTTAACTATAATGACCCACCTGCAAAATTCATTTGGAACGAAGATAAAAGGATTGGAACAGCAACAAATTCTCTCGTTTCAGAAGGTTGTATCATAAGTGGTGGTTCAATTTCAGATTGCGTATTATCTCCAAAAGTGCGCATAAATAGTTATTCTAGCGTACAAAATTCAATTTTAATGAAAAACGTAGAAATTGGAAGATATGCAAAAATTAACAAAGCAATTATCGACAAAAATGTTATAATTCCGCCGTACATGGAAATTGGCTTCGACCACGACGAAGACAGACGCAGAGGCTTTTATGTTTCTGAAGGCGGAGTTGTTGTTGTTCCAAAAGGCGCAATACTTGAAGAATAGCAAAAATAGTTTGTAAATTTTTGTAAAATGGCTAACAAAAAAATATTTCACATGCGTTATAATTATATAAACAGTGAAGGGGTAAGATATGATTAAACCAATGGGCTTAGTAGAACCAAAAAAAATTAATTCAAATAAATTGGAACCTATTAAAGTTCCTACTTTCCAAGGCAAAATTGATTACAACAAACTAAACAAAACATTTTCAACTGGCGTAGATATTACTGCTGATTATATTAAAAAAGGCTTCCAATTTATTATGGAAAAAGCTCCAGATGCCATTGCAGCTGGCAAAAAATATGGCAGACAAGCAATTGAAACTGGCAAAAAATATGGCGCAAAGGCAATCGAAGCAGGCAAAAGTGCAATTGAATCAACTTACAAATTTTTCCAAGATTTGAAAACAAAATAAGTTGAACAAATAAATAAGTTTAAAAATCCTCTTTTATGGTATAATTAACCAAGAAAAGAGGATTTTTTATTATGTCTGAAACAAAAATAGAACAAAAATTTATTGATCAAGCAATGCTATTATCGGAAGGCGCTGAAATTTTGCCAGATGGCCCAATGGCGTTAGCTTATAAACTCCAAGAAAGCGAAAAAAATAACAAACCACTAAGAGTAAAACTTGGGCTTGACCCAACAAGACCTGACTTGCACTTAGGTCATAGTGTTGTAATGAGAAAATTAAGACAATTCCAAGAACTTGGACATCAAATTGTGCTTATTGTTGGCGGTGCAACAGCTATGGTTGGCGACCCTTCAGGAAAAAGTGAAACCCGCCCAGCACTCTCAAAAGAACAAGTTGCAGAAAACGCAAAAACA
This sequence comes from Candidatus Gastranaerophilales bacterium, assembly GCA_045578125.1. Lineage (GTDB taxonomy): Bacteria > Cyanobacteriota > Vampirovibrionia > Gastranaerophilales > Gastranaerophilaceae > RGIG1918. The sequence goes on from JAZNJP010000273.1 coordinate 5,411, forward strand.
TATTTTGACCAAATGGCAAAACTTGTTGATATCAATAAAGCAGAAGTTAGAAACAATGCTGACTGGCTTCACTCAATGACTTTCACAGACATTATGAAACTTGCTTCATCAACAACCGTTGCTCAAATGATGACAAGAGACGACTTTGCAAAAAGATATAAAGAAGGCTTGCCAATTTCAGTTGTTGAATTTTTCTATCCTCTAATGCAAGGCTATGATAGTGTTGCAATTGAATCAGACATTGAGCTTGGCGGAACAGACCAAAGATTCAATCTTCTTGTTGGGCGCGATATGCAAGCATTTTACGGACTTGAGGCAAGACAACTCGCGATGTTGCTTCCTTTAATTGAAGGCACGGACGGGGTTAAGAAAATGTCTAAAACATACCCAGAACATTGCATTTCAATTACAGAAGAACCTAAAAATATGTATGGCAAACTTATGTCAATTCCAGATGAGCTTATGCCAAGATATTACGAGCTTCTCTGCGATTTAAAGTTCAACAAAGATAACAACCCTCGTGATGAAAAAATGCGTTTAGCATATGAAATTACAAAAATGTATAACGGCGAAGAAGCTGCAAACAAAGCACAAGAAAAGTTCATCAACGTTGTTCAGAAAAAAGGTATTCCAGACGACATTCAAGAGCTCAAGCTTGATAGCGCACAAAATGTGATTGATGTTATGCTCTCTGCAGGCTTCACCCAAAGTAAAGGTGAAGCAAGAAGACTGATTGCGCAAGGTGCTGTAAAATTTGAAGGCGAAAAAATTACAGACATAGCCTTCATTATTGAAAAAACAGGCGTGTTGCAATCAGGAAAAAGAAATTATGCAAAAGTTGTATTCTAACATATTAGAAACAATAGGTTCAACTCCTATTATTCATTTAAACTCTATAGAGCACAAAAACTCATGGGTAAAACTTGAATGCTTTAACCCAGCTGGCTCTGCAAAAGATAGGGTCGCATATTCAATGCTTAAAGGAGCACTTGATAGGGGAGAAGTTACAAAAAACACCCCCATAATTGAACCCACAAGCGGAAATACGGGAATTGCTCTTGCAATGTGTGCTGGCGTTTTAGGTTTAAAATTTATTGCCGTTATGCCTGATAATATGAGCAAAGAAAGAATCAAATTAATTAAAGCATACGGAGCAGAAATTATCTTAACGCCTGCAAAAGATGGTATGCAAGGAAGTGTTCAAAAAGCGCAAGAGTTGAAAAAAGAATTAAACGGTTTTATTCCTATGCAATTTGAAAACCAAGACAATCCTGAAGCGCACTACTTAGGAACTGCTGAAGAAATATTTGAACAAACTGAAGGTAAAATTGATGTTCTTGTTGCTTCAATTGGAACAGGCGGCACAATTTCAGGGTGTGCTAAAAAATTAAAAGAATTAAAGCCAGAAATTAAGGTAATAGGAGTTGAAGCAGCTGAAAGTCCACTTCTTACACAAGGTTTTGCTGGTCCGCATAAAATTCAAGGAATAAGTGCAAATTTTGTGCCAAAAACCCTTGATAGAGATTTAATTGATGAAATTATAGACATCAAAGGCGATGATGCAATTCAGACCTCAAGAAATATCGCCAAAAAGGAAGGTCTTTTGGTTGGAATATCTTCTGGCGCTGTGCTTTGCGCTATAAATAAAATAAGCAAAAATTACCAAGATAAAATGATTGTCGGCATATTGTGCGACTCAGGTGAAAGATACTTATCGAGTGAATTATATGAGTAAAAGTTTGAAAAGAGGGCTCGAAAGAGTTCGAGATGACATAAAAAATATTATGGAAAAAGACCCAGCTGCAAAAAGCTATATTGAGGTTATCCTCTTGTATCAAGGGTTTCATGCAATTTTATCATATAGAATTGCCAATAAATTACACAGATGGAAAGTTCCATTTTTGCCAAGGCTCATTTCGCAACTTGCAAGATTTTTTACAGGTATTGAAATTCACCCAGCAGCAACTATTGGTGAAAGACTTTTTATTGACCACGGTTTTGGGGTTGTAATTGGCGAAACAACAATTATTGGCAACAACGTACTTATCTATCAAGGTGTAACGCTAGGTGGCACAGGAAAAGAACACGGGAAAAGACACCCGACAGTTGGAAACAATGTAACAATTGGCGCTGGCGCCAAAGTGCTTGGGAACATTAATATTGGTGACAATTCAAACATTGGAGCAGGAAGTGTTGTGATAGATAACGTGCCAGAGCACTCAACCGTTGTTGGTGTTCCAGGAAGAGTTGTTCATCAAAAAGTATTTGTTCAAGGAGAACTCTTACACAACCGTATTCCAGACCCTGTTAAATGTGAATTAAATCGCTTAAAATATGAGCTTCAAGAAATTAAAGAAACTCTTGAAAAAAACAATTAAAATCTACAATATGCTCGTTTAAAGGCTAATTCAATTATCCTCTTTTATGCCATAAATCAGGGTGTAAAAGCGCAAGAAATGGTATAAGTTCCAACCTGCCAACTAGCATATTAAATATAAATATAAATTTTGTTAAAACTGAAAGCTCCGAATAATTACCAAAAGGATGCAAAGGTCCAAATGCAGGTCCCACATTGCCTAACATCGCAATAGAACCTGTAAGCGCTATTGTCGTGTTGTGTTCAATCAGCGCCACCAAAAAGGTTGACACCCCAAATATGGCAAAATAGAAAATAACAAATGCAACAAGTTGCCCTTTGGTGTCTTCTCCTATTGTTCTACCCTCAATTCTTATAGGGTAAACTGCTTGCGGGTGAATGATTTTCGAAATTTCATTTTTTAAATATTTATAAACAAAAATCCAACGAATAATTTTAAACCCACCACTTGTAGAACCTGCACACGCACCTGTAAACATAAGCAAGAAAAGAATAATTTTTGCATCAATGTTCCACAAGCTATAATCGCAACTTGCGAAACCTGTTGTTGTAATAATGCTCACGATTTGAAATAGCGAATGCAAAAAGGCACTTGGCGCTTCAAAATTACCTTTGAACATTAAAATTCCAAACACAACAAATGCAAGCGAAATAATTATTCCGATATAAACTTTAAATTCTTCGCTCTTTAAGAATGCCTCGGGTTTTCTTTTAACAAAAATTTTATATTGCAAAAGAAAGTTAGCACCAGCAATAAACATAAAAATAAGGACAATAAGAGTTACTTTCCAATCGCCATAAGCTGCAATACTTTGCGCTTGAGGTGAAAAACCGCCTGAAGATAATGTTGAAAATGCCGTGCAGATTGAGTCATACAAACTAATTCCACACATAAATTTCAAAAGCAAAATTTCAACAAAAGTAAAAAGAACATATAAGCCCCAAAGCCAGCTTGCACTATATCTAATTCTTGGCGTAATTTTATCTTCAACAGGGCCTGTCATCTCG
>JAZNJP010000274.1:0-3306 GCA_045578125.1 Candidatus Gastranaerophilales bacterium
TTGTCAACCAAAATCGAGATGTCATTCATGTATAAATCTTGTTTCGATACAGAATTTTCAGACAAAATATTGAGGTCATCAATGCTTCCTACGGTCGAATCGATTGCACGAACCTCATCAAGTGCTATGTTTGTCGCTAATGCGTCAGTTGTATAAAATTCAGAATTACTCATCTTTTAGTCTTATCCCGCTAATTTTAGTTTTACCTTTTTCTTTTTGAGTTACGCCAATCATTCTATCTGCACTATCAATCATAGGCTTTCTAAGGCTTATGACGATAAATTGAGCAATACCCGCTTGTTTGTTTATCATTTTTGCAAGTTTTTCAACGTTAGGGCCATCTAGGTGCATATCCACCTCGTCCATTGCATAGAATGGTGCTGGTTGATATCTCTGCATAGAGAATACAAAGGCTAAAGCCATAAGTGTTTTTTCGCCACCAGACATGCCTGCCAGCCTTTGTTTTGGTTTATCTCTTGTGCTTGCTTCAAATGTTAAGCCACCCATAAATGGATTTTCTTCGTTTTCTAGAACTAATTTGCCTTCGCCTTCAGATAGTTCAGAGAAAATATCCCTAAAATTGCTGTTAACTGCTTTAAATGTAGTTAAGAAAGTTTCTTTTTTAAGGTTTTCATAACCTTGCATTCTATTTGAAATTTCGATTTTTTCATTATGCAGAGTTGAGATTTTTTCGCGAAGTTCAGTTTGACGCGCAATAACTTCGTCATAGTCAGTAAGTGCGCGCATGTTAACTGGTTCAAGTTCGTCCATTTTCTTTTGAAGACGCGATATTTTTGATGTAATTTCTTCAACTGAAATTGTAACTTCTTGAAGTTTTGCAATGTCTAAACCTTGCTCCAATAACACTTCTCTTGCTTGTTCTAGAAGTGGTTCAAGTTCACGTCTTCTGGCTTTATAGCTTTCGAGTTGCTCTTGTATGCGCTCTAATTGGTTATCTAAAACATCGCTTTGCTTTTGAAGATTGAGGAGCTCTTGGTTTGCGGCGTCTCTTTTTGCTTGAAGCTCAACTAAATGCGCGCCAAGTTCGACAATTAAAACTTCTAATTCGCTTAATTCTTTTGTATGTGCTTCAATTTCGTCTGCAAAACGCGTTTTATCTTCTTTAATCTTTACATTGTCTTCTATAAGTTTATCAATGTCAGATTTTCTTTGTTCAATAATCGTGTTGTTAAAGTTTATGTTATTTTTTTGTTTTTCAATTTCTGCTTGAATTGCAAAAATTTCACTTTCAGTGGCTTTGATTTTTTGGTCAATGTCAGCTGTCATTTCTTTGAGCTTGTTCAATTCGCCTTCATCAATCAGTTTTTCAATTTCTTCAAATTCGCCTTGAAGACGCAAAATATCTTGCTGAACAACCATTTGTTTTTCTTCATAGGAATCAAGTTTTGAAGATAATTCTTTTAATTCGGTTGCAACTTGAGCCTGACGAAGCATACCTTGTTCTATAGTGTTTGTAATTTTTGCATTATCATCAATAAGCCTTTGAAGTTCAATTTTTGAGCTTGCATATTCGTTTTTGGCGTTAATGTAGTCATTTCTAACTTTATCCAATCTTTTTTCTAATTGGAATTTTTTATCTTCAAGCTCGTTGAATTTCTTTTCAAATTCCTTTAGGCGCTCTTTATATTCTTTTAATTCATTATCATCAGATTTAGAAAATGCTGAGCGCTCTTTGACTTTTGCACCACCTGTAATTGCGCCAGATTTTTCAAAAATATCGCCGTCAAGCGTAATTACACGATATTTACCCATTAATTTCTTTGCAATCTGCGTATCTTCAACAATTAACGTATCTGAAAGCGCGAAATAAAAAGCATCTAAGTATTCGTCATCAAAGTCGATAAGATTAATTGCATAATCAATAACGCCTTTATCTCGCGGCAGAGCAAGTTTTGTTGGCGCTTTGTGTATTTTGTTTAATGGTAAGAATGTTGCGCGTTTATCGTTTGATTTAAGTAAATCAATTGCGCGAACTGCCACGTTTTCATCATCAACAACAATGAAGCGAGAACGTGCACCAAGTGCAATATTTATCGCATCTTGATATTTTGCTTCAACATCTAGGAGTTGAATTAATGGCGCATGAACACCTTTCAGATTTGAAGACATAACAAGGTCAACGCCAGCCCCTAGTCCGTATTCTTTAAAGGCTTGTTTTTTTGCTTCCATGCTTGCAATTTTCTTTGTTGCAAGGTTGATATTATAGTTCATATCGGAAGTTTGAGTTTTAACCTTGTCTAACTCTTGTATAGTGATTCTTTGAACCTCTTCGCATTCTTGCATTTCTTCCTGTAGAGATTTTGTAAGAAGAGTTAATCTATCTTTTTCGTCATCAAAATTCTTTGCTGAATTTTCAAATTTAGCTAAATCTTCGGCAATTTTAGCACTCTCTGCCTTAAGTGCGTTATATTTACTCTCAACAGGTAAGCTTTCTTTAATTAAATTGTTTTCATAATCTTTTTTTGAATCAAGCTCATGGCGCAGAGCATTTCTTTTTTCAATATATTCGTTCGCTGTTTTATTAAGCCCGCCCATTTGAGATAAAATATTCTCTAATTCTGCTTTTTGAGCTGCAAGGGTGTCATTTTTTGCTTGAAGTTCATTGTTTTTCTCTGCGATAACAGCATCAGTTTCGATATTTTTTTGTGTTAGAGACTCTATGCCATTTTTTGAATTATCAATTGTTTTAAGGTTGTCAAAAATAAGCTTATCGCAATGGTCGAAAGCAGTTTTCTTTCTTGAAATTTCGCCTTTTTTCTCTTCTGCTTGCTTTTTAACTTCAAGCTGTTTGTCTTCCCCTTTTGCACGCACTTCGTCCGAAATCGTTTTGCAAAGTTCAGTTTGTTTTATGATATTTTCTTGATATTTTTTTTGTTCGTTTTGGATTTTTTTCTTTTCTTTGTCGGCGTTTAATATGTTTTCATGAACCAAATCCAAAGAACGTTTTGTATCAAAATATTTGACGGTTGAAATTTGCCCTTCGAGTTCTGTTTTTTGGTCTCTCAAGGCTTTGTATTTGAGCGCAGTTTCTCTATCTTGACTTAATTGTTCAATGCGTGAGTCTATTTCGCCTAAAATGATGTTAGAGCGCGCCACTCTTTCATCAACCGTTTCAAGTTCGCGCATAGCTTGTTCGATTTTTCTATCAAAATCGGCAACGCCAGCAATTTCGTCTAAAATTTTCCTTCTCTCGCTAGATGAGCAGTTAATAATGCTTGTTACGTCACCTTGCATGATAACGTTGTAGCTATTTGGGGTAATGTTGTATTTTTCAAGTTCTAAGTG
>JAZNJP010000275.1:0-6669 GCA_045578125.1 Candidatus Gastranaerophilales bacterium
GGTGATATATTAGAAATTGAAAGATTGAAAAACAAAGAGGAACAATAATGCAATCAACATACACAGAACAATCTTATGAAAATTCAGTAATAGAGTTATTCCAAAATATGGGATATACGCATGTTTATGGCCCTGATATTGAAACTCGTGATTTTCATTGTCCTTTATATGAAGATATTCTGCTTGATTATATCCATAGATTAAACAAAAAAGCACCAGAAGATGCTATTCAAGATGCGTTGTTTAAACTTAAAAACATAGATAATAACGACTTATTACAACAAAATATGGTATTTATGGATTATTTGCAAAATGGCATTGAAGCTCGTTATATGGAAAATGGCGAGCAACGTTCAACTATAATCTATCTTGTAGATTACAAAAATGTTGATAATAATTCATTTATCGCTGCTAACCAATGGACTTTTATTGAAAACTCCGAAAAAAGACCAGATGTTTTATTATTCTTAAATGGTATTCCAGTTGTTTTATTTGAACTAAAATCTCCGTCAAGAGAGGAAACTGACGCATCGGCTGCATATAGACAAATCAAAAACTATATGAAAGAAATTCCTTCCATGTTCACCTATAACGCAATTTGCGTTATGTCTGATTTATTGGAATCAAGAGCTGGAACAATAACATCTGGCGAAGATAGATATATGGAGTGGAAAACCAAAGACGGCAACTACGAAAACACTCAATATGCCCAGTTTGATACATTTATTGAAGGTATTTTTGCAAAAGAAAGATTGCTTGATATTTTGAAAAACTTTATCTGTTTTAATAAAGATGGAGCAGATAGTTTCAAAATTTTAGCAGGATATCATCAATATTTTGCAGTAAGAAAAGCTATTGAATCAACAAAACACGCAACTCAAACCGATGGTAGAGGTGGTGTTTTTTGGCATACACAAGGAAGTGGCAAATCTTTATCAATGGTGTTTTATGCTCATCTTCTGCAAGAAGCTTTAAATAGTCCAACAATAGTTGTTTTAACTGATAGAAACGATTTAGATAATCAGCTTTATGGTCAATTTTCAAGATGTCAAGATTTTTTAAGACAAGTCCCTGTTCAAGCAACTTGCAGAAAATTAGGTGATAATTCTTCCCCAACAGATATAGGATTAAAGGACTGGTTGAATGGCAGAGAAGCCAACGGAATCATCTTTACTACAATGCAAAAATTTGAAGAGTCAGATGAACCATTATCAGAACGTCGTAATATTATTGTTATGGCTGATGAAGCGCATAGAGGTCAATATGGCTTTAGTGAAAAAGTTGATGATAAAACAGGCAAAATAAAAACGGGTGCTGCAAGAATTATTAGAAACTGTTTGCCAAACGCAACATATATTGGTTTTACAGGAACTCCAATTTCAGTTAAAGACAGAAATACAAGAGAAGTATTCGGGGATTACATTGACATCTACGATATGACTCAAGCCGTTGAAGATGGTGCAACTCGTCCTGTTTATTATGAAAGCAGAGTTGTTAAACTTCAACTAGACTCTGCAACATTAGCTTTAATTGATAAAGAATATGAAATTATGGCACTTAACGCTGATGAAGAAGTTGTAGAAAAAAGCAAAAAGCAATTAGCAAATTTTGAAGAAGTTTTGGGAAATGAAAACACAATAAATTCACTTGTTGACGATATTTTAAAGCACTACGAAGAAAACAGAGAAAATTTACTAACAGGTAAAGCAATGATAGTTGCTTATTCTCGACCAATTGCGATGAAAATTTATCGTAGAATTTTAGAACTCCGTCCAGATTGGGCAGAAAAAAATCGAGAAAAAATTGCAGTTGTTATGACCTCTGATAACAATGACCCAGAGGATTGGAGGGATATTGTAGGTAATAAAACATACAAAAATGAACTAGCGAAAAGATTTAAAGATAATAAAGATTCACTAAAAATTGCAATTGTTGTCGATATGTGGCTTACGGGCTTTGATGTTCCATCACTAGCAACAATGTATGTTTACAAGCCAATGTCTGGATATAATTTAATGCAAGCAATTGCAAGAGTTAATAGAGTATTTAGGGACAAAGAAGGTGGTTTAATCGTCGATTATGTTGGAATCGCAACGGCATTAAAACAAGCAATGAATGATTATACTGTAAGAGATAGAAAGAATTACGGCAATATGGATATTTCTAAAATGTCTTATCCAAAATTCAAAGAAAAATTAGAAGTTTGCCGAGATTTATTGCACGGATTTGATTATTCTAAATTTGTAACTGGTTCCGATTTAGACAGAGCAAAAACAATTAGTGGAGCTGTTAACTTCTTAATTGCTCCAAAAATGCAAGATAGAAAAGATTTGTTCCAAAAAGAAGCTTTATTATTACATCAAGCATTATCTTTATGTTCATCAATTGCGCAAGATAACGAAAGAATAGAAGCGGCTTTCTTTGAATCAGCAAGGGTTTTAATCGGAAGATTAACCAATATTGGCATTGGCAAAAAGATTTCATTACCTGAAATGAATGCTAAAATAAGTGAGCTTTTGAAACAAAGTATTAGAAGCGAAGGCGTAATAAATTTATTCTCTGATGTTAAAGAAGAATTTTCACTATTTGATCCAAAATTCTTAGAAGAAATTTCAAAAATGAAAGAGAAAAATCTTGCAGTAGAAATTTTGAAAAAACTATTAGCAGAACAGATTTCTGTTTATAGAAGAACAAATGTTGTAAAATCTGAAAAATTTAGCGAAATGATGCAAATGGCAATCAATAAGTACATAAATGGACTTATTACTAATGCGGAAGTTATCGAAGAACTCCTTAAAATGGCGAAAGAAATTGCTGATACAACAACAATTCCAGGTTTAACGGATGAAGAAATTGCCTTTTATGATGCCTTGACTAAACCCCAAGCAGTTAAGGATGTATATGAAAATGAAGAGTTGGTTGCTATGACTAAAGAATTAACAGATACTCTCCGTTCAAATAAAACCATTGATTGGCAGAAAAAAGAATCAGCTAGAGCTTTAATGAGAAAAAGTATAAAAAGATTATTGAAAAAATATAATTATCCACCAGAAAACCAGGAAGATGCATTACTAACTGTAATGACTCAATGTGAGCTTTGGACTGATAATATAATGGAAATTTAATATCAGGTTTGTTGATGAGCAAAAACAATGTTGGTATTTGCAAATTTTGCGGTGAAGAAAAAGAATTAATAAAAGCGCATATTATTCCCAAGGGGTGGTATATTGGGCTGAAAGATAAAGATAGGTATCTGAGTGTCATTACAGGAACTGGTAAATATACTATTTCGCAAAATGGTGGGTATGATTCAAATATTTTATGTAGAGAATGCGATAATCATATGTTGGGTGAATTTGATAAAGAAGGTTATCGTGTTTTGCGCGATAATTTCTCTAAATATAATTATCTTGTGACGTTTCCTGAGTGTAAATTATATCAGCTTGATGAAGTAAATTTTGACTATTATAAACTTAGAAAATTTTTTATTTCAATTTTATGGCGAGCTTCGGTATCAAAACGCGAAGAGTGGCAAGGAATAAATTTAGGACCTTATGAAAAGAAAGCATTTGGAATATTAAAAAACCAAAAAGAATATGATGAATTATTCAAAATTCTAATTTATAAAACTGCTTATGCAAGTGAATTAAACAAACAAGTTTTTATTGGAAAAGCCAAGGCAAAAACTTACAAGAGCTATATAATTATTATGGCCGGATATTACATACAAATAATCGTTGATACTAGCAGATTAAAAAAAGACTTTAAGTTGCAATATGGAGAATATTTTTTAAAACCAGGAAAAGCATATATTATAGAAACACCGGAAATAAATAAATGGTTAAAAAAAGATTATGCTGAAAAAACACGAAGATTATACAAATTAGGTTTTGTCCCGCCAAAACCACCAGGTATTGACCAAAACTTGACTTCCACACTCTTTCGAGTGACTAATACCACAACCTAAAAGGAGGTTGTGTATGGAAGAAAGATTTGTTATTAAAAGATTTAAGAAGTTCTGAAAACTAAACCCCCACTTTGCTTATTTTCTAGAAATTATTAAATATTGTTAATTCTTTTTATTCACATATGGCAATATTTTTTAAAACCCGACCTTTATTATGATATCAATTTACTGGTTTTATATTAGAGGATTTATAATGAATTCAAATTGGCAATTTAATGTACCATTTTTTAACGCAGGAACGTATGCGACTATGCCTGCGTATTATAATCAAAATCAAGCTTTGCCGGGGCTCACTTTACCCCCTGGATTACAACAAGACGGCTTTTATAAAAATCAAGAGGTCATGCTTTGTGAAAAAGGCAATGTCTCAAGTATGCAAGCAGAATTAAACAAAAAACAACGAGAGTTAAAGTTTAACCAAAAAATGTTGCAAGATTACCCCGACGACCCGAGATATGGCAGAAAAGTTGATGAATTAACAAAAGAAATTGAAGAGCTAGAAAAAGAAATTGTGGCAGCTAGCAAATCGTAATTAAAACTCCACCCCACTAATTTTTCTAAATCTTTTGCCGATGAGTTCGTAGTATTTATCAAAGCCTAGGAGTGCGTCTCTTTCTTCCATGTGTGAATTGCCTGTAACTTTAACATAGTTATTATCAAAATGGAATTTGAAACCATATTCTGCGACCGCATTTTTGCCAATTGAAGGGCAGAAATCGTCTTTTTGATATGCCCAATTTTTATAATATTCCTTTACGCCGTTGCGTCTGAAAACAAAGCGTTCTGCCGCAAGTTCTTGCTCTGAAGAGGTTGTTCTTGAATTTTTTTGAACTTCGGTTGCCCTTGTGCTAGCATATTCGTTGCCGTCGAAAATAATTTTATCTGAACTGCCTTTTGGGCTCATTTCAGTAATAAAGCCTTCAAATTTTGAATTGTTATTTGAAAATTCGATGTTTAAAATCTTGCCCGCATTTTTTTCATCAACAATTGTGAGGAGCGTTTTTTCTTTTTCTGTGTATGAATTTTCATTGTGCAAAGTTTTCTTTAAAACTGTGATTGCGCCATCTTCGCTGTCAAATTTCACTTTGCCTTCTGACGCTGGAATAATTCTTGCAATATCTTTTGCAATGGTCGAAACCGCGCCTGCGCCCGCGTCTTTGTTATATTTTAAAGGTTCAATTTTCATTTCATGGGCGAAATCTCTGCGCAAAGCTTTATGAATTTCAAACATTCTATCTATTGTTGTATGCACTTTTTCATCTGCCACTGTGCTTTCTGCTTGTATATTTGCATAAATTTCATCTGCTTTTTCTCTTACAACAGGCGCCATTTTGTTTAATTCATTTTTTTCTTTCATTTTAGCTGAAAGCGCTTTAAAGCTCGTGTTTTTAGGTGCTGTGTATATGTTTTGTGCAATTGAATTTATTCTCATCTCTTTTCCTTTCTGTATGATAGCGTTTTAAAACCCATAAAAATATTTTTTTGCGCACTTTGTTGTAAATATTGTGCAAAAAATATTATAATAATTAAAACGCAAGAGGAAAATTATGATTAAAGTTCTATTTGTTTGCTTAGGGAACATTTGCCGCTCGCCTATGGCACAAATTGTTTTTCAAAATTTGGTGGCTGAGGCTGGGCTAGAGCACGAATTTGAGATAGATTCCGCTGGAACTGAAGGCTATAACGAAATGTGCCACGCTGGCATTCACAGAGGCACGAAAGAAATTTTAAGAAGAAAAGGCGTTCCTTTTAAAGAGCATTATTCCCGTAAAATTAGAAAAAAAGACTACGATTACTATGATTATATTGTTGCGATGGATACAGAAAACATTGAAGATATAGAGTGCATTGTGGGGCCTGATAGAGAAGGCAAAATCTCAAGACTTTTAGATTACACTACTCACCCAAGAAACATCAAAGACCCTTGGTACACAGGAAATTTCGATGAAACTTACGATGATGTTGTTGAAGGTTGCGAAGCATTTTTGAAAAGTTTGAATTTATAATTATGTATGCAAAAAGCCCCAAAATATGGGGCTTTTAATTTAAATTTTAGCACCAATTATTCCACGCTAGATGTGCAATGTGGGCATTTTGTTGCTCTTAAATCAATTTCAGAAAAGCAGAATGGGCAAGTTTTGTTTTTTGCTTCTTCTTGAACTTCGCATTCTTTTTCTGTCATCGCTTTTAACTTGTTAATTGCTTTGATTAGCAAAAACACTGCAAATGCAACGAGAACAAAGCTAATTAAAGTGTTGATGAACACGCCATAATTAATTGTGACTGCGCCTGCTGCTTTTGCTGCTTCAAGAGAAGGATAGCTTACAATTTGACCATCGTAATTTGGCAGGGTTAAATATAGGTTAGTAAAATCCACTTTGCCCATTGCCCAGCCGAGAGGTGGCATAATGATATCTTTTACCATAGAATCAACAATTTTTCCAAACGCAGCACCAATAATTATGCCGACTGCCATATCGACAACATTTCCTCTGACTGCAAATGTTTTAAACTCGTTTAAATTTTTCTTTAATCCTTCAAACATAATTTCTCCTTATTTAAGTTAAGTTTATAATAGCATACTTTAGCGAGGTGGAGAAATATGAAATTAGATTTTATTAACCTTTAATTGAGCTTAGTGGAATTTCAATTCCATCTCTTGGAACGCTTGCGCCTGTATAGTCTCTGTAACCTCTTCCTTC
>JAZNJP010000276.1:0-11134 GCA_045578125.1 Candidatus Gastranaerophilales bacterium
ACAGGATTATCGCTATACTTTGTAGAGTTTTTAACGTTCCTTATTTGGTCCATTATGCTTTTTGCTTTTGCCTCAAGAGCAACTTTTTCATCTTCTGTTGCCGAGCTTGCTTGAAGCGCAAGAGATTTAATTTCAAGCGCCGCATCCGACATGCTTTGGAAACCGCTTTCTGCAATTTTAGTTATGCTTTGGGCGCTAACGGCATTTTGGTTTGCTGCTTCATAACCTCGCATTTGCTTTGTGAGCCCACTTGCAATCATATAGCCTGCTGGGTCATCGCTTGCAGAGTTAATTCTGTAGCCTGAAGATAACCTTTCGGCTGATTTGTTGGTCATATCGGTTGCTTTTTTTAGTGCATTAAGCAAACTCAAAGTTTGACTTTGATTAGAAATAGAAATCATACCGCACGATCCTTGTAGTTAGATAGAACGTGCTACGGCACAATAGTATATATACTTTATAGCAAACTGATATACTTTTTACAATTTGTTACAATTCTAAGGTAAAAATTGCATATTTTTGTAAACATTTGTTAATAAAAGGCAATTTTTAAAGAGAAAAAGTTTTTATTAATGTAAGGATAAGGGATATAAATTTAATAAGGGGAGTCGTTATGGCAGTTGGAGCAAGAGACGAGCTAGATATTGCACTCGTGAAAAAATATGCATCTATGAAAGTGGATAACCCGATACAAGTTTCTATGATTGACGCTGGGAAAATGTATGAGGCAATGAATGATTATGCAAGTACCCAAAAAGCTATGATACTGATGAAAAATAAGCTTTATTCGACTTGTACCAAAGCAACGGCAATGGCGATACAATACAATAAAACTAAGCCTCTAACACCTCGAGCGCAAATGTGCTAAAATAGTTGAATGATAGATTTTATTTTAGCTTCAAAAAGCCCAAGAAGGTGTGAAATATTAAATCAATATGGCTTTTCATTCAAGGTTGTGGAGTCAAATGCCAATGAAAAACATATTGAAGGCAAGTTAAACAAAAAGGAGATTTTAGAAAATATTAAATACAATTCAGCTATAAAAGCTTACAACGTGTTGTGTGAAAATAAAAGTGAAGTGGTTGTAAGTGCTGATACGACAGTAGTCAAAAATAATGTGTGTCTTAATAAGCCTCATGATATTAATGAGGCTTTTTTATATTTAAAATTACTCTCAAATACTTCGCATGAAGTTTATACTGCAATTACTGTTTGTGCTGAGGGTTATCAAAAAACAGAAATATTTAAAACAATAGTTTATTTTAGAGAATTGTCTGATAATGAAATTTTAAATTATATAGATAATTATAAACCGTTAGATAAAGCGGGCGCGTATGGCATTCAAGATTTTGTTTCGGCGGATAATGCAGTTTGCCCGCCAGACAAATCTTTTGTATCTAAAATTGATGGCAGTTACTATAATGTTATGGGTATTTGTCCTGTGGGACTAGAAAAAATGCTTAATGATTATTTAAATCAGAAATTATAGAGTTTCGGTGGTTGGAACTTTTAATCTATAGTATTTTAAGTTATCAAACAATCCTTTTCCTTTGCCCAAGTAATGAGGATTTTGAATAGTCAATTTGTCGTATGTGTTTCTGTATCTATTTGAGCCTACCATCATGTAAATATCGAACGCTGCACGTTGTCTTACACTATCGTACGATAATGCGCATTTGATATCTTCAGGACCCGCAAGCACATAAAATCTGTTTTCTGTAACTAAATCTTCTTTGTAGTTATCCCTGAGAGGTGATATTGTTCCTCTGTATCCAAATATGAGATATTTATTTATTCTTATATTTTCATCTATGTTAAACGATAAACGGCCATATCTGTAGCTATCAAAATTAAGTGGGCTTTCCCCGTGGACACCACCTATCATTGCGCTAACGCGAGAACCCCATCTGTTTACTCTAGAATTGATTTGTGGACCAATTTTAGCAAAAGCATTGGTATCTCCTGTACCGTATATTGTTGCAGAAAGTTGACCAACACCTACAAGGTCAAGCCAAGTGTCTTGTTCTTTATCTCCAAAGCTTTTGAAGGTTTTGCTTAATTGCGCTTGATATCTGTAGCGCATTGTGCTGAATGCTTCTTTTTGCCTGTCTGAGTCTTCATGAAAATCGGCCACAAGTGCAGTACTTACTCTTTGATGAAATATTGCATTTAAATCTTTCACATTCCATTTTCTTTCGTGTGAAAGTTGCGCTATATAACCTGCCCTATCCGCACCGTTAAGCCATTCGTTTATGTATCCGTGGCGGCCATAGTCAATTCTCCAATATTTTTTAAATTTATATCTTCCCCTGAAGACCAAATTTTTACTATTACTTGCCCAGCCGCCTTCCATATAATTTCTTCGTGAGCGATGTTTTGCAATAATGCCCACACCAAGACCGTCGTCGCTATTTGTAACAAGTGCTGGCACCACTTTCAAAGTTGAGGCACCAGGGGTTTTGAATACATATCCTAGCCCCAAATATGTACCAAATTTGCTCATAGAACCAAATTCAGTGGAGTTTGTTTCGGCATATCCTTGGTTTTTATCTGTATAAACATCAAGGTTTGAAGCGTGCATTATGCGGAAATTTTTATAAAAAATATCCGCGTCTTTGAAAGTTGCAACATCGCGGTCTTTTTCGCTTTTGATAATAATTTCTTTTGTATGAATTTTGAATTTATCTGATCTTGCTCTTTTGATTTCATCAGTTGCAAGTTGCTGGTCAATCATATTTCTATCGTAAAAACTTCCAAAACCGTGCGAAGCAATAATTGTGTCTAGCTTTTGAGCAAGCTCTATTTCGCCATTCACCATCTCGATTTTATTAGCATAGGCATACCCTTCGCGCGCTTTGATTTTAAAAGTTCCGTAGTTTGTGATTGGTTCGTCAACCAAAATGTTTTCATTTGAAAGATCAATAAGCATATAGTCGCCAACCATTGTTGCACCATTTTTGTGTAATTTAACGTTGCCATATAGCTTAATTGTATTTAAATCTCTTGAATAAACACTTCTGTCGGCCGTAAGCTTTGATTTTTCAGGCTTTGTGATGATTTTCACATTACCTTTGGCTTCAACCTCATTTGTTTCGCTATTATAAAAAACTTCATCAGAATCCAAAGTTATTTCTGTTTTTTCTTTTTGGTCAATATTTTCGCTTGTTGTTTTTTGAACTCTTTTTTCTAAAAAACTTGGAATAACAAGCTCTTCACTATCTTCGTAATCATCATCTACCGCTTCAAATAAAGAAGTAACTTTTGGCTTGCCCGTCTTTTTTTCAGCACTTTCCTCTGCAACAACTTCTTCAGTTGGTTTTGTTTCATAAAATTCGGTTTCGTTTGCACTGACCTTTAGTATAAGCAAGTTAAATATGATAACTATATATAAAACTCTGATAATATTTTTTATCATTTTGTTATTGTACCTTAAATACCACTTTTTTGATACAGAACTAATGTATGATTTATCCTGGTATATAGTTTAGTGGGTTTACCGTTGCTCCGTTTCTTCTTACTTCAAAATGTAAGTGAGGGCCCGTTGAATATCCTGTTGTGCCAACTCTTCCCACAATCTGCCCTTTTTTTACGGCTTGCCCTTTGCCAACGGCTATACTTGACATGTGAGCGTACAATGTTGTTGTGGTTGCGCCGTTAATGCTGCCATGGTTGATAATAACTACGTTTCCATAACCACCATACCAGCCAGTAAAGATAACTTTGCCATCGTTTGCTGCTTTGATTGGAGTTCTCATAGGTGCGCCAATATCAACTCCTGAATGGAAAATTCGTTTTTTGAATATTGGGTGAGTTCTCCAGCCATAGTATGAAGTTATGCCGCCATATACTGGGCGAATAAAGCTTCCAGTTGCTGTTGGAATTGCTTTTGTTGTGCTTTTGTTAATAAGGGCACTCAAGTTTTTGCTTCTTGCGGCAAGTTCTCTTTCTGCCCTTTCCCAAGTTGCCCTATCTGTTTTGAGTTTTGTGATTAACTTTTCGTTTTTATCAATTTCTCTCTCAAGATTTTTTTGTTGAATCTTCATATTTCTTTCGTTTTTAGAAAGCATGAGTTTTTGATTAGTAATTTTTTCTTTCAGTACAAGAATGTGGCGAGTCTTCTTTTGCATTTGTGCAATTCGCGCCCTGTCTTCTGTCATAATTAGGTTAATGAAATAAATTCTATCTAAAAAATTACTGATGTTTTTTGAATTTAGTAAAAATTCGATATAATTTTTTCTTTGGGTTTTATATATCTGGACAATCCTTTTGTCGGTTGCCTGCATTTGGCTGTGATAGTTTTTATAAGCTTCCTCAAGTTTGTTTTCGAGATTGCTTAAATTATTTTGGGTTTCAACGAGTCTTTGTTTTGTTGAATGTAGATTTTTCTGGTTTTTTTGGAGCCTTTGTTGGTTTGAATAAAGTTTATTTGTTTCAATTTTTTCCAAAAGCTTAAGCTTATAGATTTTATCTTTTGCAACTTGTCTTTGTTTGTTTACTTGCTGAAGTGATTGCTCAGCAAAAGACGGGGTGCAAGCAAGCACCATAGTGCATAGTAATAAAATTATAAAGCCAAGTTTTGTGCGCATTTTAACCTATAAATAACATCATAGCTATTCCGCCTACCATCCAAAAAGTGACGGCGATAGTCACAAGCCATACGATTATTTTTCTGTTTTGTCTGAAAAATTCCATTTTCCCTCACAATTCCACTATTATTTTAACTGTAAAATACTCATGAGGCAAATTTGTGAATAAAATTAACGTTTTGTGGCACAAGATGAATCTTCTTTATCTATTAACCCATCGTAATCATTGTCAATTCCGTCTGAGCAAGAGTTGATTGAATAAATACTCTCTGGTTGAGGAGTAATAACAAGATATTTATCATCAATTGAATTATAAAGTGTGAAAAAATGTTCTCTGCATGCGTTTGCTATTTTTTTACTTTCAATAACTACTATATTTTCATCGTTTTTAGAATACCCACTGTAAGATAAATTTGCACTTCCTGTAATTATGTATTCCTTGTCGATTAATATAGTTTTTTCATGGTTTTTGCCACCCCAATTTTCAACTTTTAAATCAATTCTGCTGTCCCTTAAAATATTATGCTTGCTTGCTTTTGAGGCAGCTCCCACTGCATCTAATATAATTTTGATTTTAACCCCTCTTTTTTCTGCCTCAAGAAGTTCTGTTGTGAGCCCTTTATGTGTTAAGTAAAATGCGCTAATTAAAATTTCTTTTTTGGCATTTTTTATATATTTGCGGATATAGTTATTAAAGACATCGCCTTTTGGAGGAAAATAAACGCTTATAGCCTCTGTTTCTGATATTTTTTTGCTCAAGTTTCTTTTTGTTTTACTGTATTGAAAATTCCCATTGTACATATCAAAAAATTCATTTTCGTAAGTTTTTGCGACATCTTTATCACGGATTACAAGTGCAATATTCGAATTATATCCCCCACTACCTGTGCTTGTTAAATTCATTGAGCCAGTAAAGACTGTATTTGAATCGAAAATAAAGAATTTATTATGCATAAGTGCTTCTGTAGTATCTTTTGTTACTTTGAAAGAACTTAAATACTTATCTGATTTATTTTCTTGAGCAGTCTTTTTGTTACTAAAATCTGAAACGCCTAGAATTTTCACTCCTCTTGATTTTGCCCGAAGTAGCGCATTGTATATTTCGTCTTGAGAATAAAAATCGTATAGCGCAAAATAAATTGTTTCTTTTGTGTTATTTATTTCTCTAATTAAAGCTTTTGCGGCAGAAGTTTTTGACTCTTGTGAAGGTTTTTTATTTATTGTTGGATTAATAAAATACATTTCGATTTTATTTGAAATATATTTTACCTCTAGCCTTTGTTTTATTGGGCGTTTGTCTTTTGGCTTGTTTGCATTTGCGTTTTTTATTATTTTTTCAATATCTTCAAAAGCAAGGTAATAGTCGTACTTTTCTGGATTATAAGAATAACCCCAGCCCTCTCTAAGCAGGGTTTTTGCGTAATCTATTCCATCTAGAAAAATTTGAACATAGCCATGTTTTTTATCTTTTGTTGCTTTTGATAATATATTTACTTTTGCAAATTTACCCTCAAGGGCATTTTTTGAGAATTTTTTCGCCCCAATTCCAAGTAGCACAGCTTCATCGGGCGTGATTGAGTATATTCTTGAAATAAAAGAAGTTTTTGCGTTCTTAACACTTGGGAATACATTAACCAAATTTAAATGAAAAAGTTCATCATTGTCTTTAATTTTGTTTTTATTTATATCAATATAAAACAAATCGCCTTCAACAACTTCGAGAATTTCAAAAAGATTATTTTCTTTTTTATTCCAAAATATTGCACTTGTTAGAAAAATCGCTGAAATAAAAATAATTGAAAAATAAAAGATTTTTCTGTGAAGCGGTTTGTTTATAATTCCTTTGATTTTTTCTTTCATTTAAAAGCCTTGAAATACCTGCAAATGGTCGCATATTTTTTTAAAAAATGCAAATTTGACATTTTTCTTAAAAATTTTGCTATATAATATAGATTGAATTAGAGGAATAATGTCTGAAATAGAGTTACTTAAAAATAGAATTAGCGCAATTGGTGAAGAAGAGTATTATTTTTCTTCTGATTTACATATACACACTAATCATTCAGATGGCACTAAAGGTTTTAATGAAATTTTAAACAAGGCACGAAGCCTTAATTATAATAACATTGCAATTTCTGACCATAATACAGTTCAGGGGTATTTAGATAATTCTTGGCAAGAATATTCATTTTTAATTCCTGCTGTTGAATTTGATTGTTTAGATGGGCATTTGCTCGTGCATATTTTAGGTTATGGTATTGACCCATATAACAAAGACTTGCAAGCAGTTTGCGCTCAAGATAAGTCAGGGTGTGTACATGTTTTGCCAAGGTTGCTTCGCGCAAAAACTCCTAAAAAAGTAATTGATGCTATTCATGCTTCAGGTGGAATTGCTGTTCTTGCGCATCCATGTTGCATGTGGGTTTTGTCTCTTGATAGATATATTAAAAAGCTTAAAAATATTGGACTAGATGGTGTTGAAGTTTACTATCCTTATAAAAAGCTAAGAGGAATTGTGAAATTTCATAACCCAGCTATTGTTGAAAGTTTAGCTGATAAATATAATTTAATCAAAACAGGTGGCTCTGATTGTCACGATATGATAGGAGAATAAGTAATGGAAAATTGTATTTTTTGCAAAATTGCAAATGGGGAAATACCATCAACAAGGGTTTATGAAAACGATTTTGTTTTTGCAATAAATGATTTGCACCCAAAAGCGCCAAAACACATTCTTTTGATACCAAAAACTCATATTGAAAACTTTGCAAATTTAGAAGATAAAAACCTTGCAATGGAATTGTATGGTGCAATTCATGAAATAATTAAACAAGAAAAAATGGTAAATTTTAAACTCCATGTTAACAACGGTGCTGGCGCTGGGCAAGAGGTTATGCACTTGCATATACACATTATGGGGTATTAATCTTTTCGTTTATGATACAATTTTTTTATGAGAAAAGAATTATTTAATCCAGATTTTTCACAAAGAGGATATATTCAAGTTTACACGGGAAACGGAAAAGGAAAAACAACTGCTTCCTTGGGGCTTGCTCTTCGTGCTTTAGGTAGAGGCTGGGACGTGCTTATGGTTATGCTCACAAAAGGTGGGAATAATTATGGAGAACTTAATTCTTTTAAAAATTTACTCAAAGAAATTGACAATAAATTAACCATTGTGAATGCTGGCTTAGATAAGGTTTTATTTAAAAAAAATATAACCGAGCAAGATAAAACGGAAATCCAAAGGGGTTGGGAAATTGCAAAATGTGGTATTCAATCTGGCGAATATTCACTTGTAATTATTGATGAGGCAAATATTGCAATTGACCTTGGGTTAATTGATGTCGATGAAGTCGTTGATGTTTTAACAAACAAACCAGATAACGTTGAGGTTGTGCTCACGGGGCGCAGAGCTCACAAGAGAATCATAGATATTGCTCATTTAGTGTCTGAAATTAAACCAATTAAACACTATTGGGATATTGGAGTTGAAGCTCGAGAAGGGGTCGAATTTTGAGGAAAGAATACATAGTTGAAATTTTGATTATCATTCTCTCAGCCCTTGTTTTATTTGGGCTTGTGGCTTATGGGGTTAAAAAAACTGTTTATGATAAAAATTTATACACTTTGTATTTTAGAGATGTAGATGGGATTATCCCTGGTTCCCCAGTTAAATTTATGGGTGTAACCGTAGGACATGTGAGCAAGTTAACCCTAAAAGGAAATAAAATTAAAGCAATTATTTTCGTTTCAAAACCAGAGATAAAAATTCCTGATTGTGCAAATGCTAGGGTTGAGTTTTCTGGCATAGTTGGGTCAAAATACATTGAAATCACCCCACCTGATGGTTCAGGAAAATGCGGAGGAATTATTGCGAATGATCCGCTCAGAATTTCTATAATTGTTGAAATTATGGATATTTATAATAGGGCTTTTAAAGGGCTTGAGCAAGGTATTAAAAAGTTTTCAAGCCAAGATACTCAATTTCTTATGTATGAGGTAAGAAAGAAAACAGGCGATTTTTCAGAGCTTGATAAGACAATGGACAAAATACCAGAACTTCAAACTAAAATGAATAAAAAAACACAAGATATTGTTGAATTCGGAAAAAATGTTTCCCGCAAGGCTGATGAATTAAATGAAAAAATTGAGCCTAAATTAAAAACTAAGAATTGAGTTTTTCTAAAATTTTTGTAGTTGAAACACCCTCAACAAGGTCGATAAAGGCGATTTTCCCGCCATAAGATTGTATGCTTTTTGCTTCCGGTAAGTTTTCTAAATTATAATCTGTGCCTTTTGTGTAAACATCTGGTTTTATTTCTTCGAGAAGTTTTGCTGGCGAATTTTCGTCAAAAAACATAACAAAATCAATGCAATTGAGTGCGCTTAAAACTTCCGCCCTATCTTCTTGTTTGTTTATTGGGCGAGTTTCACCCTTAATTGCTCGAACAGACTTATCTGAATTTAGAAGTACCATTAAATAATCTGCACATTGAGATGACATATTTAGATATCTCACATGACCAACATGTAAGATATCAAAACAGCCATTTGTAACTGCGAGGGTTTTGCCTTCTTCTTTGATTTTGTCAAGAACCACTTGCAGTTCTTCTTTGTTAATGAGTCTTCCCATTATTTTTTAACTTCTTCTTTTTTAAGCGATTCTTTGTGTGCTTTTGCTTGTTCGCTTAAAGTTTTTTGCATTTGCGCTTGAATAACTGTTGGGTCATATTGCTTATCGTTATACACAACTTTGGCATTTGACTTTAAGCCTGCAAAAAGTTTTTGCATAATTTCAACTTTTTTAGATTGAATTAAATATGCTTCGATTTCGTCTTTAACTTTTTCGAATGGTTGGATACCAGCGCGAGCTCTATCAGTTACAATGATAATATGGTAGCCGTAGTTTGTTTTAACTACTGCACTTACGGTATTTACCTTGAGTTCAAACGCTGCTTTAGAAAATTCTGGAACCATATGTTCTTTTGCAAAGAAGCCCAAATCTCCACCACGAGCTGCGCTCATTGTGTCTGCAGAATATTCTTTTGCTAGTTTTGCAAAGTCTGCTTGATTGTTAACAGCCTTTGTGCGAACTTCGTTTGCTAATTTTTCTTGAGCCGCCATTTTTTCTTTAACTTTAGCTTCAATTGCAGCAGCATCTAGTTTGCCAAATTTATCTTGATTGATGACATCTTGTCTAAATTTATCAGTGTTTGCTTCAATTAAAATGTGGCTTGCACGAACCCTATCCGGATAATTAAATTGTTTTTTGTTTGCATTGTAGTATTTTTTGCAATCTTCTGTTGTAATGTTGATTTTTTCAACAGATTCAACAAGTTTGCCAATTTTAATTTCTTCTGTCATGTCTTGTTCGAATTGTTTTCTTGAAACACCATTTTCTTTCAAGAATTGAGCAAGTTTATCTTTGCCACCAATTTTTTCTGTTAATTCTTCTTCGTATTTTTTCAAATCTTCATCAGTTGCTTTAATTTCTCTTTTGTCCATTTCTTGAGCAATGATTTCTTTGATTACTAATTCATTTGAAATTTTATCTTTCATAATGAGAGAAAAAACTGAATTCGGGTCTTTTAATTGTTCACTCATATAAGCAAATTGTGGCTGAGACATTATTTGTTTTTCGATTTTTTTATAGTCTGATTTATAGATTGGCTTGTCGTTTACTGAAATAATACCTTCGCCAGTTGTGCAGCCAACCAATGCCACAGATGTTGCAAGTGCAACGAGAGACACTTTTAAAGATTTCATATTAACTCCTTATTGTTCGTCATTAACTATTATCCTTGAAATATCATACATTAAATTAGACAAAATGTTAAATATTTTATCAAAATCAAAATAACGTTTATTTACAATCAAAATACCTTTTGTGCCGTCTGTGAGCTTGGGTGGGGTTTTGTATGTAATGAGTGAAAAAATCTCTGGTTTTAATTTTCTCCTAAGTAAGTTCCATTCTCCGAGCGAATACGGCGTGTAAATCCTTATGTTGTCTTGCGTTTCTTGAATTCTAGAAAAACTTAAATTTGTTGCAAGAAGCCTTAGTTTAATTAGTTTAATTAAGTTGCAAACGCTCTCTGGTAGTTTTGAAAATCTATCACGCAAACTCACTTCGGCATCTTCTAGTTCACTTAGGGATTTAACATCGCTCAGTTTTTTATATTCAAGCATTTTTTGGTCGTATGAACCAACCCAATTATCTGGAATATAAGCATCTGCGTTAATATCAATAATTGCTGGCTCTTGTGCTTTTTTATAAACTTTTCCTTCTTTGTGGGCCTTAATTTCTGACACTGCTTCTTCCAATAGTTCGCAATATGTATCAAACCCAACTGTTGCCATATGCCCATGTTGCTTTGAACCTAATATGTTTCCAACTCCTCTTATTTCTATATCCCGAAGAGCAATTTGATAGCCCGAGCCAAGCGAGGTGAAATCCTTAATTGCGTTCAATCTTTTTTGAGCATCTTCATTTAGAACTTTATTATTTTTTACAAAGCAATAGCAAAATGCTTGTCTCTCGCTTCTTC
>JAZNJP010000277.1:0-18776 GCA_045578125.1 Candidatus Gastranaerophilales bacterium
GAAATACTGTTTTCACAGAAGACGAACTCCTTCACTTAGTTTGCGACATTATTGAGACAGAAGTTACATTATCAGACGTTATGCAAATTGCAGCAAAAATCACAGACATGTATCATAATGCTGGCTACATTACATCATTTGCATATGTACCACCACAAAGAATTGACACAGGCGATGTTGAAATCAATATCATTGAAGGTAAATATGGCAATGTTACCCTTGAAGGCAATAAATGGGCACGCGACAAATACCTTACAAAACAATTCTTAGAAGACAATAATATTATTCAAGGAAATATACTTAATATTAAAGATTCACAAAACGCATTAAGCGAAATGAACTCTATCGGTTACATTAAAGGCGCTGTTACCCTTCAAGATAATGAAGAAAGCGTTGAATATACCGATATGAACTTTGAAGCAAAAGACAGATTCCCGCTTGATTTTGGCTTAAGATTTGACAACCAAGGTCAATCAGCTGTTGGTTTAAATAGATTCACAATCTTTGGTGGCTTATATAACTTAACTGGTTTTGGCGACCAATTATTATCAATTACATCACTTGCGCGCAGAACAACAAGCCAAGCTGTTCTATACACAATTCCAATTGCTAAGAAAGAAACTAAATTAAATCTTGGTTATTCATATTCAGGAACTCGTTTGGGCGATTACTTGGGCATTGATGACATAAAAGGTAAATCTCATTCATTCTTCGTAAGCCTTTCAAGAAGATTGATTGAAACAGAAAATTATAAAATGTATGGTGATATCTCATTTGATATGAGAAATACAAAAACAACATTTTTGAACGCAGGTCACAGAGAAGACTTAGGTTATCCATACAAAACAAGAAATATTCGTGTTAATTTATCAAACATTAAAGATGACTTTTATGGAAAATGGTTAGGAAACGTTGGCGCAAGCTTTGGTGTTCCTTGGTTTGATGCAAAATCATCATATTACAAAGGTCCTGGCTATGACTTTGAAAACGACAAGAGCCTCCCATGCAACAAAGCCATCAAATTATCAGGCAACTTAACAAGATTGCAAGTTCTTCCATGGCGCTCACTTGGTATTTTCCAAATCAACGGACAATGGACAAACAGAGATGTATGGTACAGTGAAAAATTACAAGTTGGTGGTATCGCATCAGTTAGAGGTTATCAAGAAGCAGCGCTACTTGGTGACTACGGCCTTACAGCATCAGCAGAAGTTAGATTCCCAATTCCATTCTTAAGAAGAGTGCTTCCTGAAAAAGCGCATTTTGTTGATGATGCAATTAGGCTTGCAGCTTTCTATGATATTGGCTGGTATGGCGATAGATATTCACAATATGACTCAGACTACGTTATGGGCGTTGGTGGCGGCTTAGTTTTAAAGCTTACCAAATATCTATCAGGCAACGTATACTTCGGTGTTCCTGTTGGCAAAAAGCCTGAAGACCATTCTAATATGAGAGTTCACTTCAGTGTAACTTCAAATATATTATAGATTTAAGTTATATTACAAATGTGCCAACTGGCTCCATGCTGGATAGAATATAATTATGTCTAATATATTTATAATAACTGAAGAAACCAAAAAACTTTTCAATTGCACAAGTTCTCTTGAAGACAAAGGGCATTGTTGCTTATTCTCACATGGAAGCGACAATCTTATATTTACTCAAATTCAAGAGTTTATGCCAGATATTATAATTATCGACACGAAATTTCCACAAGCAGAACTTATTACAAGAAAAGTTAAGGCTGATTTTAAAGGTTTTAATATTCAAGTGCTTTTGGTTATTGGTGCATTCGATGAACCAAATTACTTAGACCAAGTTGATGGTTTTGTGCTTGAACCTATAAGAGAAAATATCTTGGAAGGCACAATCAATTCACACTTGAAAATTAAAAATTCTCTTGATGAACTCGACAAAAATAACAAAGAAATTTCTAAAAACTTATATTCATTAAATGCTCTCTATAACACAAGCTCGCAGCTTGCAGGAACGCTAAACAGAGAAAAATTATGTAAAATAATGCTTGAAGGTTTAGAAAAAACTTTAAATTTCGATGTTGCAACTTTACTTGTATTTAATAAAGATAAATTTGCAGATATCTACATTAATTCGCTTCATCAACCAACTGAAAGTTTAAAAGACGCACTGCAATTAAGATTGCTACTTGAATATAAAAACTTATACACAAATGATTCACTCCCTTATGAAATTGAATTAAAAAACGTGAACTTAATCCAGAACACTGGAAATTCAACACAAATATACGATCTCAAAGTGTTTAATTTTGATAAATTAACATCTGAAATTAAAGTTGGCGACGATTTCTTTGGGATTGTTGAAATATACAGGCAAAGACCTTTCACAAAAGAAGACAAAACTTGTTTTCAAACAATCACCAACCAAATTCCGCTTCCCCTTAGAAGCGCCAAGCTTTATGAAGAAATTATTGAAAAAAATGCAATGCTTGAAAAACTTGAAAAAATAAAATCAGAATTTGTTTCAATTGTGTCTCATGAGTTAAGAACACCTCTTACACCAATAAACAACAGTCTGGAAATTGTGCTTTCTGGCGAGGCTGGCGAAATTAGTAAAGACGCAGAAAACTTTATTAAAATGGCAAAAAGAAATATGCTTCGCTTATCAGATATTATTGAGGACTTGCTTGATTTGTCTAGAGTACAAACAGGTAAAATGGATGTCGATTTCAAAAAATGCGAGATATTGCCTTCGCTTGAGTTGGTTAAAGAAACATTTACAAAAAGCGCAGAAACAGCTGGCATTGAACTTGTTTTCAACTTTGAAGAAGAATTGCCAAAACTTTATGCAGATTCAAGAAGAATCGAGCAAGTTTTATCAAATCTAATATCAAACGCTCTTAAATTTACACCAAAAGGTGGCAAAATTGAAGTTAGCGTAACAAATACTAATTCAAAAGAAATCAATAAAGATAATCTAATAATGCCAAAAACAAAAATTATTGGCGATTATATAAAAATTTCCGTAAAAGATACAGGAGTTGGCATAGAAAAAGAAAATATTGCCAAAATTTTCGACAAATTTTCCCAAATCGAAAACACGTTATCTAGAAAAGTTGGTGGAATTGGGCTCGGTTTATCAATATCAAAACACTTAATAGACAGCCATTTTGGCGCCATTGAAGTTGTTAGTGAAAAAGATAAAGGCGCAGATTTTTGTGTATATTTACCAATTATGTCAGATGTTTTGAAATTCGAAATAGATACAACCCGACATCTTCAAGAAGCTAAAAAATATTGTCTAAACTATTTTAAAGAAGTGAAGGATAGCGGTTTCTATGAAGAAATTACGAACCTTGGCTTCATCAAAAACACAAAACAAACAATGAATTTAACTATTGAAGACAATAAACATATACACAGGTGGTTCTTCACGCCAGAAATTGATAAAAACGTAACGATATTTACTCAAAAAGCAATCAAAAATGAACTCGAAAGCAATTTTTCAAAATGGGAAAAGTGTGATATAGTGTTTAAAAAGGCTGACTTTGAAGATAGCAAAGATGACTTTGGGAAAATATTTAATTTGATAAACAAGATTTGGGAGTACAAAATTGGCTAAAATTTTAATCGTAGATGACGAACAAGATATTGTTGAAACAATGGCATTTATGCTAAAACAAAAAGGGTATGAATGTATTTTGGCATATGACGGAGAAGAAGGCTTAAGACTTGCAAAAGAAGAAGCTCCAGACCTTATTATTCTTGATGTCATGATGCCGAAAATCAATGGCTATAAGATTTGCAGACTATTGAAATTCGACGCAAGATACAAGCAAATTCCAATCATTATGATTACAGCGCGTGGCCAAGAACAAGATAAAGCAATTGGCGAAGAAACAGGTGCCGATGAATACATTACTAAACCATTTGAATTCTCAACAGTGTTTGAAAAAATAGAACAACATTTAAAGGCGGTTTAATTGGATTTTGTAAGCAACAAAACAATCGAAAAACTAAAATATGATTTAGTTCGAGATAAATATGTAACTTTTGAAGACATTGAACATGCTCAAGAGCTTGCTTATGCGCAAAACATCAACATTGGGCAAGCGCTTATAAACTCTGGTTTAATGACCGAAGAAATGCTTTTAAAATTCCTTGAAGATAAGCTTCATATTCCATACGTTGACCTTGATGGTTATGAAATAGACAAAAGATGCTTAGATTTTATCAGCTTCAAAGAAGCTCTTGCGTATAAAATTCTTCCTTTGTTTGAAATCGAAGACACTTTAACTGTTGCTATGAGCGATCCGCTTGATTTGTTTGCAATTGAAAATATAATTGAGCGAACACAAAAAGTGATTGAGCCTGTTATCACAAGCGAAAGTGGAATTTTAAGAAAAATCAATGAATATTATGAAACATCGAGCAAAGTAAAAGATATTGATTTTGCAGGTGATGCTGATTACGACTGGCGCGAAGAATTGCACGCAAATGATTTAAGTGAAGAAAACATACAAAACATTTTAAGAGCAATTCTTAAAACCGCAATTGTGAAAAATGTTCACGAACTTTATTTTGAGCAAAATGAAGAAAATTTAGCTGTAAAAGTTAAAATTGGATACGATTTTCAAGATATTGGTGCAATTCCAAACCTTCTTGCGAATTCTTTTATCACAAAATTAAAAACAATTTCAGGGCTAGACCCAACTGTAAACGAAATTCCACAACTTGGAAAATTAAATTTTAATGTTGATAACAAAACCCTAACGGCTAGTGTTTCAGCATTCCCAACAATTGCAGGCGAAAGAATTGCGCTTAAAATTTATCACCCACCAAGAAACATTTCTTCAATTTTTGAACCAGAAAAGGCAAACTACATTAAAGAGCAATTAAATAAATCTGGTGTAGTGCTTGTCTGCGGTGGCTCTTTAAGTGGCAAAACTCACTTAATTTATTCGATGTTGACGGATTTAATTCCTGAAAACAAAACTGTTATGACACTCGAATCCATCGCAAAATATAAAATCCCAAACATTTTCCAATGCGAATTAAGTGAAAACATTGGCTTTAATCTCGATAAAGCAATGCGCTTTATTGAGTTTCAATCTCCAAACATAATATATTTTGAAGGTATTTCATCAAAAGAAGGGTTTGATTACTTTACCTCCCTTGCTCTTAAAGAAAAAACCGTCATAACAGAGTTTTATGCTGAAAATATCGAAGATTTAAGAACAAAATTCTCGCACCCGGAATTTTCTTTGTTTAAATCCGTTATCAATACATTAATTTTTATTCACAACAAAGATAGTATTGAAATCTTTGATAAAGAAAACTTGAAAAGATATTTGTTGTAGCATGACATAAAAGCACAAAACAAGCTTATTTCTTTTTGCAAATTAAATTAAAAGCCTCTTCTCCTGCCATTTGTACAAGCACTTGTCTTGCACTCCAAAGCTCAGTGTTTGCTGAACTTAAATCATTTTGCGCATTTCTCAAATAAACATCGGCTATGATTTGCTCTTCTCTTGGCGCATTTTTTGAAGCTTCAAAAATTTGTTCTCTCTTTTTTAAATTTTCAAGTTGCATATTATAAATTTTTTCTTTTTTCTTGAAATCAAAATAAGAAAGAAGCAAATTTTCTTGCAAAGAATCAATTTTTCTCACAAGCAAAACCATTGCTGTATCGGTCACTTTTGTATATTTATAATTTGCATCATTTGGATTTTGAGAAAGAGCACCAATTAAAGTGCCGCCCGCAAGCGCACCAGATGCCAAATAAGGATTAGAACTGAATGCAGTTCCCGCTATTGTTGAAAAACTTGCAAGAGGTTTGATTATCTTTTTAAGCATTGTTTCATTTGGCTTATTTTCATCTGGGTTAGAAAGCTTGTAGATTGCATACCTTACTGTTTCGCTTTTTCGTGCAACGCCAAGCCAAAGTGTTTCCAAATCTTCAAGTATTATATTTTCATCAAGCTCTAGGTCATACAAAATATCATCTGCAATCTTTTTTAAACTTAAATCAGCATAAGTTAAAACTTCATCATTTTTTTTATCGGACATTGCTTTAACTTCTTGCACCGTTTTAGCTGAAGCTTCAATTGGGGTTTCGGGAACATCAGTTAAGCCCATTCTATTTTCAGGCGACATTGGATAGTCAAGTTCGCTTGAATAAGCGCAAGACGCAAAAAACATTATAAACAAGGTTAAAATGAATTTTTTCATTTTTTCACCTCATTTATATTTCTGACATCAGTTTTCAAATCTTTAACATCAACACCTGCCATATCTAAATTATATTGAACAAGTTCAAGTTCTTTGACAGCTTTTTGACCAGCGTATCTTTCAAGCAATGCCTGATATTTTTTAACATTTTCAATTTCGGCTGCTTCTTTGATTTTAACACTATCCCAAAGAGCAGAAGCAACTGCAATTTCCAAAGTGTCATTCATGTTTAATGCGGCATTATAGTTTTTATTATAAAGCAACATTTGACTTCTGATTTCTTTTAAGCGTAGCAAACTCCCTTTGTAGCCATAATAATTATTCACAATATTATCTTGAAGTTCCTCAATAAGCGTTGCGAGTTCAAGCATTTCAGTGTCTGTTAACGGAGAATTATTTAATTTTTTATAATTTTCGCGATTTAAAAGATTGTTTGCAAGCCTTGCGCCAGCATACGAGGCAGATTGAACCGCATAATTCGAACCCATAAAAGAAGGAAGCATTGAAGCACCGGAAATGAGTGCTGATAAACTTTTAGCCATTAAAGAGGAGTGAATTCTTCTTTGCTCTTCAGGAATTGCAAGTTTTTGAAGTGAAAATTTAATAATTGGATTTTTTTCAGCAGCCGCCACCCATAATTTTTCTAAATCCTTCACGTCGGATTCTTGTTGTTTGTTAATTATCATTTGAGCATCTTCTGCATTATTTATAAAAAGACTACCAGTAATTTTTTGAGGTTTCTTTGAATAAATTATTTCATGTTTAACCACATCATCTTGCAATGTAACCTCGCCCTCAAAAGCACACGTGGGCAAAGCCAAAAAAGAAAGCAAAAATGTTGCAATTAACCTTTTCATAATAATTTTATAGCACAATCAAGATTAATAATCGAATGAAGATTGGTTATCTTCTTCGTCATCTAGAGAAGATAAATCTTTTGCATAAGTGGTATCGAATTCATCAGGCAATTTGTCATTATCAGGCCAAATAGTGCCATCATCAAATCTTGTCGCATTTAGTGTTTCGCAATTTGAAAAATCACTGTCTGTTAAATCTGCTTCAATCAATTGCGCGCCGGTCATATCTGCCTCAGAGAAATTGCAGTAATTAACAACAGAATAGCTTAAATCTGCACCTGTTAAATTTGCATATGTAAAATCGCATTCAGTAAAGTTTGCTCTTGAAAAATTCACGCCAGACAAATCAGCTTCAGTAAAATTAACTTCTGTTAAATTGCTTTGAGAAAAATCAGAGCCAGTTAAATCGCAAGATGAAAAATCTGCTTGCGAAATATCAACTTCGCCAAGCTCTAATTCAGACAAATCAAGACTTCCTTGTGAATTTTTAATTTCGTTAAATTCTGGAATATTTGTTAATAACAATTTGAAAAGTTCATCTTTTGAATATTTAGCCATATTTTGTTCCTTATATAATACCAATTTGCTGCGCAAGGAGTATTGCTTGCACCCTGTTTTCAACATTTAATTTTTTGTAAATATTGTTGAGGTGAGATTTCACAGTCACCTCTTTTATAAATAGTTTATCAGAAATATCTGCATTTGTTGCACCCTTAACAAGCAACTTCAAAATTTCTGTTTCTTTATTTGTCAAAGAATTTGACATTTCAAGCGAAGCCTTGCTTTGAACTTTTGGTTCTTTGGCGCTTTCTTTGCCCCATTTTGTACGTCTTAAGCAAGCTTCAATTCTTGCAAGCAGATTGGGCAAAACAAATGGCTTCACGATATAATCATCTGCACCAAATTTTAAACCAGAAATCTGCTTTTGAACTTCATCAACAGAAGTCAGCATAATAATTGGAATTTTATTATATTTTTCCTGACTTCTGATAAGCTTCAAAGTTTCCCAGCCATCCATAATCGGCATTACAACATCAAGTAAAATAATATCAAATTGAATATCAGATTTAGCAAGGGTTTTGATTGCATCTTTACCATTTTCTGCAACACGAACTTCATAGCCATACATAGGAAGTGCATCTGCTAAAAGTTTCGCGTTATCATCAACTATTAAAATATTACCTAAACCGCTCATTTTTCACCTTAAATATTATCATTTATTGCTTTGATTGCCGCTTGCGTTCTGTCTTCAACACCTAATTTTTGAAGAATAGAGCACACATGGACTTTTGTTGTGTTCACTTTTATGTTTAATTTTCTTGAAATTTCGTTGTTTGAATTACCTTCTTTTATAAGCTCAAGCACTTTTTTTTCTTTGGCTGTAAGGTTATAAACATTTTTATTAGCCTTTAGTTCCTTACCACCATTCACCGCACGCATTGCTTGTTGCACATATTCTGAAACCACAGGGTCAAACCACATAGAGCCATCACGCACATCTTTAATTAACTCAATTAATTTTTCTGGCCTAATATCTTTCGAACAGTACGCACTAATTCCAGCTTCTAAACATTTTGTTACTTCAACTTTTTCACTGTGCGATGTAATAATTATAACCCTTATGTCTTTATGAATTTTTTTAATCTCTTGAGTTGCCCGAACTCCGTTAATTCCAGGAAGCCCTAAATCCATAAGGACAATATCAATTTTATTATGATTTAAAATATCGTACCCTTTGGATGCATCAGGCGCTTCAAAAATTTCGCCGATAAAATCTTGATCTCGAAGAGAAGTTTTAAGAGCAAAACGAGTAAGTGCGTGGTCTTCAACTATGAGTACGTTAATTTTTTCCATAAAAAAATTATAGTTATATTTTGCCCATATTGCAAGCGTTTTAAGTTCTAACGAACAGAAATTCCAGACTTTTTCAATTCAGCTTTAAGTTCAGTTAAAGGCAAAGTGTTATAATGGAAAATTGAAGCTGCAAGAGCTGCCGAAACATTAGTTTTCTCAAACACCTCAACAAAATGCTTGTAATCAGCACCAGCACCGCCTGAAGCTATAACCGGAATTTTCACAATGTCTGCAACAAGTTTATTCATTCCAATATCAAAACCTGAGTTTGTGCCATCTTTGTCCATTGATGTAAGTAAAATTTCCCCTGCACCAAGCTCCTCAACCTTCTTCGCCCAGTCTGCAAGTTTTAAGCCCGTGTTTACTTTTCCAGCATTGATAAACACATAATAATCATTATCGATATATTTTGCATCAATAGCAACAACGATACATTGAGAGCCAAAATATGAACTTGCTTCTTTGATAAGGTCGGGGTTTTTAACGGCTTCAGAATTAATTGAAATTTTATCTGCGCCAGAGGCTAAAATCGCTTTAATATCATCCACTGTTTTTATTCCTCCACCAACTGTGAATGGAATGTGAATTTTTTGAGCAATTTTATCTACAAGCTCAACAATTGTTTTTCGCTTATCAATTGTTGCTGTAATATCCAAAAAAACTAACTCGTCTGCGCCTTGCTCAGAATATTTTTCAGCAAGTTCGACTGCGTCGCCCGCATGTTTTAAATTTAGAAAATTAATTCCTTTAACACAGACGCCATCTTTAACATCAAGGCAAGGTATAATTCTTTTTGTTATCATTAGAAGTCCAAATTCATTTTAGAGAATTGCACAATTTGGTTTTTACCCTTTTGTTTAGCATTATAGAGTGCGTGTTCCGCGTATCTAATAATAGAATTTGCATCTTCTTCCATGTTGTCTAAATACGGATATGCGCTAATTCCACCTGAAATTGTAACAGGGTGTGCTTCTTCTTCGTTTGCAGGAATAAATTCCATTTTTTCAATATCTTTTCTAAATCTTTCAGCAAAAATAAACGCATTTTTTTCGTCTGTGTTAGGCAAAAGAAGCATAAATTCTTCATCACCATAGCGAGTAAGCACGTCTTCTTTTCTTATTAAACCTTCAAGCATTTGAGCAATCTTTTTAAGCAAAACATCGCCCCAATCGTAACCATACATATCGTTTACTGTTTTAAAGTAGTCAATATCAAATAAAATACAAGATACAGAACCGCCATATCTTCTTGCGCGAGAAATTTCACTCTCTAAACGGTGATGAAGATATTTTCTGTTATATAAGCCTGTAAGTTCATCTGTCATTGAAATTTTCTTTGCAATGTTTCTGTAACGAATAATTTTTGACATTGCCTTTGTGCGAACTGAAAGTTCTTCAGCGTTAACTGGTCTTTTAATAAAGTCGTAGGCTTCTGCCCTAATTGTCATTCCAGCTGGAATTTCATCAACAACACATAAAAGTGAAGTTTCAAATTTTGTAACTTCAGTTACTTGTTTAATTTTATCCAAGGTTGTATCCAAAATAACAACCGCTGGGTTTAATTCTTTATATCCTAAAATATTATCATCAGGAAACACTCTAACATCAAAATCATCGATATTTGAAATAGCTTCCGCTAAAGAGCTTTGACCATTTTGTGCATAAATAATAATATTCATAAATTACTCCTTTATAAAGACTTTGTCATTATATCATATTTTTCTAAAAAAAATTAGAATATATCATCTATTTACACCATTTATTTCTCGCATAAAAGTTTTAAACTAATAATACATAATTTTCCCCATAAGGAGACAATAAACTTGGCAACCCCATTAAGAAAATGCCAAAGTTCATTGGAATATTCTCATATCCGCACACAAAATAGTGCAATTATTAGAAGATTTCCAAAAAAGAAGGTAGTAACAAAGAAAAAATTCAGCATACTTGGTGCAATTAAATTTTTAATTAGCACTGCGTTCGTTGGCGCCGCTGCATATTACACAATTCCCTATAACTACACTCATTTTATACAACCGATGTTTGTAAACCATGTTCTGAATTCAAGAATTCATTACGACGTAGCGCCACTTGTAACGCCAACTAGTATGTACCTTTCTAATGCAATTATAAATAAGACTCCAATATTGCTTCCAATCAAAGAAACAGCTTATGGGCTTGCGCCAATTGTGGCTGTATCGGAAAATACAAAATTAACAAATCAACTCAATTCAATAATTAAAAAATATCCTCAATTTGAAACTTCTGTTTTTGTTTTTGATTTCACATCTGGCACAACTGTTGAAATTAATTCAGACAAAGCAATTCCTTGTGCTAGTATGATAAAAATTCCAATCTTATTTGAATTATTCAAAAAAATTGAAAAAGAGAAAAATTTAAAAATAACAGATAAAGTTCTATTTGATAAAATGTACAAAACATCAGGCTCTGGACATTTGCAATATTACCAAGACGATTTTGAAACAACATTTGATAAAATGGCAGAGCTTATGATAACAGACTCTGACAATAGCGCGACAAACCTAATTCTTGATTATGTGGGTGGCAAAGACAATATGAACCGTGCTTTTAGATATTGGGGCTTAAAAAATTCGCAAATGATACATTTCTTACCAGATCTTGAAGGCGGAAACAAAATGAGCACAAGGGATTTAGGAACGCTGATGTATAATCTTGATAATCCCAATTTCTTAACTGTTCAAAGCAGAGAATATATAAAAGATTATATGAGTCACGTGAAAACCGATACACTTCTTCCGCAAGGACTTGAAGAAGGCTCAATTATCTACCATAAAACAGGAGACATCGGAACATATGTTGGCGACACTGGCGTTATTTACACAAAAAAAGGTAAAAAATATATAGCTTCGATTATTGTTAAAAGACGCCATAATGACCACGTAGCAAAAGGTTTTATACAAAAAATATCAAGCACAATTTATAAAAATATTGAATATGGCATCTAATTTCAATGTTTGAAATCTGGGAATAATAACAACTCGCCGTCATCTGTGCGCCAACGAAGCCAGCCTGTTTTTTGAACATTGTCATAATCCAAAAGCTTAACCATAACAAAATTCCCACTAACATACCAAGGCGAAATATGTTTTGGATATTCAAATTTATCAACCGATTGCGAACGAGAAAAAGGTTGAGCGTATAAGATTTTATCTTTCTTTTTAACATCTTTAAAAAGATATAAGCCGTGTTTTCTGCCATATAAATTCAAGAATTTAGCCCAAGTATAAAAAATTGTATCATCATCAAGTTTCACCCAACCAAAACTTTTTGAAGCTTGATTATAGCACACCTGAACCCAGCCATTTTGCTCATCTTCTGCAATTAAAAAAGCGTATTTTCTATTGGGGTAAAACGCAACAAAAGGATTATCTTTACACTCATTTTGATTACAGAAAATTTTATCTTGTTGAGCTTCAATTTCCATCACCTTATCAGAAAAACTATTAGGTTCTCTATAAACCACAACGTTCTTGGGAACTTGCGCAACCCCTACCCCCCAATGCTTTTGTGAAATAGAAGTGCTTGGAAGATAATAATGAGCACAAGCTGCATTTTGAAAAAATAAAAAAATTGCAAAAAATAAAATTATTTTTTTCATACAGACATTATAACATTTTTTCTAACTTGTTCATCAACCATAAATATTTCATCTAAAGTTGGATTTTCAATCAAAGTATGTTTTGACATTTCACGTTCAACGATATAAGCAATGTCTAATATATTTATTTTTGATTCCAAAAATAAACCTACTGCGACTTCGTTCGCAGCATTTAGAACAACAGGCATTGTTCCCCCAATTTCACCAGCATTAAAAGCAAGGCTAAGGCAAGGAAATTTTTCAAAATCTGGTTTAAAAAATGTGAGTGTTTGATTAAGGAAACTAAAACTTTTACTCTCAATTCCCGCCAAGCGCGTAGGGTATGTAAAAGCATATTGAATTGGTATATGCATACTAGGGTTACCAAGTTGCGCAAGAGTTGAGCCATCTTTATATTCAACCGCGCTATGGATTATACTTTGAGGATGCACAACAACATCAATTTTGTTGTATGGAATTCCAAATAGATGATGTGCCTCAATCACCTCTAAACCTTTATTCATAAGAGTTGCACTATCTATTGTAATTTTTTTACCCATTGACCAATTTGGGTGGTTAAGTGCGTCAGACACTCTTGCGGTTTCAATTTTTTCTTTTTCCCAATTTAAAAATGGGCCACCACTTGCAGTAATCACAATTTTTTCAACGAAATCAAACTTGCCCTCTGCGCATTGAAAAATTGCACTATGTTCGCTATCTACAGGTAATACTTTAACATTGTTTTTTTTAGCAAGCGGTATCACAATATCACCAGCCATAACGAGCGTTTCTTTATTTGCAAGCGCAATATCAATTCCGCACTTAATAGCTTCAATTGTAGGCTTGAGGCCAGCTTTACCATTTGTTGCAGTAAGCAACATGTCAGATTCTTTGTTGGTTGCAATTTCTAATAGCCCTTCATCGCCTGATAAAATTTCAAGATTTGGAAATTCAGATTGCAACACTTTTGCATCAGAATAATCTGAAACACAAACCATTTTAGGCTTAAACTTTTTAATTTGTGCTCTCAATTTTTCAATATTTTTTCCACAAGCAAGCCCTAAAACTTCAATCTCGCCTTCAAGCTTTTCAACAACTTCAAGTGCTTGAGTGCCGATCAAACCAGTAGAGCCCAAAATTGTAACTTTTTTCTTGAAATCCATATGTCTATTTTACACCAAAAACTTTGACAGAAGGCAAAATTTTTGGTTAAATGAGTGTATGGATTTGAATGCAAATTACGAAATTATAACATTTTCAATTGGGGACACAAAAGCAGGAACAAAGATGGGCAAAATGCAAATTCGCAACCTATCTGATAATTCCACTCTCAATTGCGTGCTTTGGGAAGAAGCAATCAATAGAATTGATGAAAAAAAATTCCGCACAGGAAACATTATCAAGCTAAAATCTGCGACCTTTAATGAAAAATTCAATAACTGCAATGTTGTTTCTTTTGATTTGGTTGAAGAAGCAAAGCTTGGCGTTCCAGAAGAAGTGCGTGAAAAAATGTTCAATGACTTAATCTCTGAAATTGAAAAATTTAAAGACGAAAAAATTAGAGATTTCACTAAAGGTTTACTTGTTCAAAATGCAGGCTTATTTAAAGTTATGCCAGCCGCAAAAGCAATGCACCATAATTATTTAGGTGGACTTTTGGTGCACACAACAGAATGTTATGAATTTGCAAAAATGCTTTTCCCAAAACTCAAAAACATCAACGAAGACGAACTTTATGCCGCTTGCATTTTGCACGATTTAGGAAAAATATATGAATATTCAATTAACACCGAAACAGGCGCTATTGAATATAATGACAAATTCAAAAAAGATTGGATAACGCACTCACAATATGGTTTTACAATTTGTATGTCAAATGGTTTTGATAGAATTGCAAAAATGATTGCTTCGCACCACGGAAGAGCTGATTGGGGCGCACTTATTGATTTAAACGAAAAAGACCTAGAACCATTTTACTATATCGTGCATCACATTGATGATTTAAGCGCAAAATTTGGGAAAATCACAGTCAAAGACATTTAGAGAGGTTTTTTATGAAATAACTTTTTGGAATAATATTAGTAAGCTTTCTCACGCTAAGCACCGCATCTGCTTATCAGTTTCAAGCAGGCACTGGCACACAGAGGCTTGAGAGAGGAACAATAATTGAACTCGAGATGGCAGAGCCAATAACCACAAGGGATTTTGCAACTGGCGACCTTTTCACAGCAACCGTTGTAGAAAATGTAAAACAAAATAAAAAAACCATTCTCCCAACAGGAACTTTGGTTCGCGGAAGCATTGGTGAAGTAAAGCCAGCAAAAAGGCTTTCACGCGCTGCAAAAGTTGCGTTCACATTTGACCACATTGTAACCCCGCAAGGAAGGCAGCTTCCAATGCGCGCTGCATTGTGCTCATATTTCAAAATTACTCCGGAAGGCTTTGTAACATCTGGCGGAAACTATGGCACAGCAATGAAACACAATGTTGAAAAAAGTGGCGAATATATCCAAAAAGCAACCCAATGGGGAATAAATTCTGGTGAAAAATTGTTCACTGGGGCACAAATCCTAACTGTTCCAGTTGGCGTTGCTGGCGGGTTTGTTTACGGCGCAGGCTATCTTGTTTTCGAAACAATTGCAGATTTAATCAGAAAAGGCGACGAAGTTATCATAAACCAAGGGCAAAGATTCAATATTATGCTTCTTGATTATTTAGACGTGCCAGTTAATTAATAATGGAACAAAATTTAGCACAAATAATTGAAAAAATTGGCAATTTCATAAGCTCAAACGGTCAAAAACTTGCAATTGCCGAAAGTTGCACAGGTGGGCTTATAAGCTCCTGTTTCACAGATATTTCAGGTGCTTCAAGCTACATTGAAAATTGTTTTGTTGTATATTCTGAAGCCGCAAAAACAAAAATTTTAGGAGTTAAACCGGAAACACTTGAAGAATTTGGTGTTATAAGTGAAGCTGTGGCACTTGAAATGCTTGAAGGCTTAAAGAAGCACCACGGCGCAGATTTTGCAATTTCAACAACTGGAATTTTGGGGCCAGACGATATTTTATTTAAGGGCAAACTCTTGCCAAAAGGCTTGGTATTTATTGGACTTATGACGCCAAATAAGACAACTTGTATTAAATATATTTCACTTTGCAACACTCGCGAAGAAATTAAAAAAGATGTCGCAGAAAATGCTATTAAACTTTTTTATGAATTTATAAAAGAAACCAATTAAGCATAATATTTGACATCTTCCAATTCTTCTAAACCTTTCATAACACCCAATCTTCCTGCTTTCTTTTGCATGCTTGCAAATGCTGATTCTAGGGCATATGCCATAAGGAGACTCAATGCAGCCCAAGTTCCAGAAGCGATACCTGTTGCAACTTTTAATTTTTTAGTTACAAATATTTCACGCAAACCTTTCGAATTTAAGGTTCCCATAAATTTTTCAGGGTCTTTTTTAAATTCTTTTAACGCAACATCAAGAATTTCGTCTAATTTATCTTTTGGAATATTTTTAGTAATTTTTTGTAAATTTTCGAAAATTTGTTGCGCTTGTTTGTCTGTCGCAGAAGAATTAGCAATATTTCTCATTAGTCTGCCAAAAGTATCTGGCGCAGAGAATGAATATTCAACCAATGCCGTTCTCCAGCTTCCATCTTTAAATGCATCACTTAATTTGGTTGACATTTTTTCTCCCAATCCAAATTTAGACAAAAGCATTTTGAAACCTTTTATAGTTTTTCCTTGCGGGCAATATTTTTTGATTAAGTTAACAACAAAGTCGTTAATTTCATCTGTATTCATTTTTGTAAAGTCAACCTCTTCCAATATCGCAGATATTTCTGGATATCGTGCAACAATAGCTTTGTTTTCTTCAATAAGTTCTTTGATGCCAGATTTTAATTTACTTGCAACTTCTGGAGTAACAATTTTTTTCGGCTCAGCCTGTTGAGCAACATTTCTAATATTTTTTGCAACATCATCTGCATAATTCGAAATCATCTTACCCTTTAAGAATTTTGTTTTATTAGCAAAGAAACCAGTGACTTTTTCAACCGTATGCGGAACACCTTTTTTGAGCATGAATGTCCCACCAACAATTGCTGGCAATAAAGCTATTCCAAACCCAAGGAAAGGCAAAATTGGTTGAACCATTTCGTTAGCTGCTTCCATTGATTCTGAATATTCTTGAGATTTATCATCAACAGATTCAAATGTTGTAAACACTTTTCTTTGCATTGCTTTTGCTTCTTCTAATTGTTCATTTGAAGCTTCTAGTTTAACTAGCTCGTCTAAAAGTTCTTTTTGTTTGCCAGCGTCTTGTTTTCTGTGTTTTTGGTATTCAACATAATCCTTGATAACTCTAGGAATAAAAGTCACATATTCTTTAAATTTTTGACCTGCTGTTTTCTTTTCAGCCTTAACATCTTTAACTGATTCCATTTCTTCTTTTGTATAGCCAATAAAATTTGTTGTATCACTTTGGATTTCTTGTTTTGCCTTAAATCTTCCAGCTCTAGCTGAAGCTTTTTGAAGTTTCAAACCAATCAAAGCACCTGCTATACCTGTTACCAGAGCACCAGCCACGGTTATTGCTCTTGCTCTTACAGTAGCTGTTGAAGAGCCGACTTTGAAAATATTTTTAACTTTATTTAAAATATTATCAATAGTTGTTGCACTCGCTTTTGTTCCTTCTTCTAAATATTCGTACATTTTCTCTGAAAGCGCCCAACTGTCACGTGCTTTTGGCTTAATTTTTTTGCCATTTTTAATAATTGGTTTTGTTTTTTCATACATTTTTTTGAGTTCATCTGCTTTTTTTGCATCTAAGCCTTTAATCGCAGATTTGAATGCACCGTCTGAAATTTTTTGCCCTAAACCAGTTTTTTCAATTAATAAATTCAAAAGACCACCAATTCCAGCGCCCAAGAACGGTGTTCCGCCAAACAAAACGCCAGCTACAACTTCCATATTTTCAGAATAATCTTCAGCTTTGTTGTTAATTTGTTTTGTAATTCTTTGAATAACTTCTTGATCTTTTTCAGCCAATTTGATCTGTTCAGAGGTTAATTGCTCTTGGACCTTTTTGTCTTGAACATTATAATTTTGTGCCCAGTTTTTGTATTTTTTATTATCTCGAATCGTTTCTCTTAAAACTTTTATAAAAGATTTGTTTTCTTTTTTTGATTTTTTAAATTTAGCAAAAAATCCTTGGTTCTTTTCTTCTTGCTTTTTAGTTTCAAGATTTTTTTCAGCTTCTTTAATTTGTTCATCTGTCCATTGAACAAAATATTTAGGGTCTTTCATGTCCTCTCTAGACTGCCATCTAGCGATTCTTGAACTTTTAACTTGCAACTTTGCACCAATAAGATTTGCAGCAATAAAGCTTGCTACGCCGACACCTGCAACAACACCTGCAAACATTCCTAATTTTTTAGGAAGATTTTTAATTGCAGGCATTTTCTTGTATTCTTTTGTAATCTCTGAAATTTGTTTATAAATGTTTTTAACACCCTCGTCTGAGGAATTTGCAAGAATGTTTTTTTGCTTTTTGCTTAATCTTAGTAATTTTCTAGCACCATAGCTAGGATCACCCAAATAAATATTTGAAACAGGGTTTAAATACCCTAATTCATTTTGCTTATTAATTAATTCCTGCGCTAATTGTTTTAATTTTTCACCATTTTGACTTTTTAAAAACTCCCTACCGGCCTTTTCGCTAGCAGCAATTGTTGGGAAAACAAAAAATTTTCCTCCTAGAGCCGCGCTGGCAGTTGTTACTATCGGAGAGACAATTTGAGCAACTGGCATAACAACGGTTTCTACATTTTCGGCAACCTCTTCTGAATGCGTATCCATAACATCGATTGCATTCATAATCACTTTACCCTTAGCTTCAGCTTTTGAAAGCTCCTCTTTGGTAAAGTTTTTTGATTTAGCTAAAGCCTTGCGTTGTGCTTGTTTGTTGGCATCTTCTTGTTCCCATTTTTTAAATTGTTCATTATTTGCCGAAATAGAACGTAATGTAGATACAAAACCCATATTAATACTCTCGTTACTCTCTTGTAATAATAAAGAAATTTTTATAAAAAAAATTGCCCAAAAATCAAATTAAAAGAAGCTTTTGTAACAATTTGTAAAAAATTTCAAAAAACCTCAAGTTTCAAAAAAAAAAAAAAACGATATAGTAGCTATCGAAGGTTACACATTATTTTTGAAAGGAGAC
>JAZNJP010000278.1:0-6410 GCA_045578125.1 Candidatus Gastranaerophilales bacterium
GAAGACTAAAAAAATCAAAACAAAAACAACAGAAAGCATTGATATCACAAACGATATAAAAGATATTGTCGAAGATATCAAAAAACCAGTTGAAGAAAAGACTGAAGAAAAACAAGAAAAAGCTGAAAAATTTCCTAAAAAGAAACAACGTGCAAAAGGAAGAAAATCTGCTAAAATTAAAAAAGAGGAAGCAACAACAAATGTACAAGAAGAAAAATAATTTTTCAAAAATAATTTTTAGTTTGATATTATCATTTGCATTTTTTGCAAATGTTGCACACGCTGAACCAGAGCAAATTATGCAAAACAACAAAAGCGCTCAGTTTGAAGTTATTTCAACTCAAACAGAAGGCATTGAAAAATTAAATGAAACAGCTGAACTTCAGGCGCAAACAACGGATAATCCAATTGGTGAAATGAACGATATGTCGCTTACTACAACGCCAAGAACAAACATTATTGGCGAAAATTCAGTAAAATCACCATATATGCAAAATAATCTTGATGTTCAAGTTGTTCCTAAAATGAATAAAGAAATGCTCAGAGTTGCTTTGATGTTTTTTAAAGTTATGATTGCGGTGCTTATTTCTTCATTTATCATTTGGGGTTTGCTTATATTGGTTAAAAAGTTTTTTGGTGAAAAACTAGATGAACAAGTGCCAAGATGGGGAGACGAGCCAGACCTTAGAACTCCAAAAAATGATTCAATTGCGCTTAAAAACTTTCTTAATCAGACAAAAAATCACTAGGATTAGGCTTGCCTTTTAGCTTTAATAAAACTTTTACAATCTTTGTCATTTGACAAACAAAAGAGTAGCTACCTTGCCCTATAGAGCAGTTTTTGCAATTGCCTTCAAGACAGTAGCATTCGTAAGCTTGTTGTGTCCAGTTTTGGACTATAGACTCTGATATTTCCCCGTTAGTTTGTGGTAGGAAAAGTTCTACGCCATTTGTCTTATATGCTCGCTTGTTTTCTTCGAAGTCTATTACTTGACCATATTCTTCGGAGTTTCTGCAATAGTTAAAAGCACACATGACTAAAACCTCGAGTTTGTACCCTACTTAAAGTTTAGCTTATTTGTTTTTCATTCGCTATTAATCTAAGGATTTATTTTAGTTACAACTTGGTTTCTTCCGTTTTCTTTAGCGATATATAAACATTTATCAGAATATTCAATTAATTCTTGTGGTGCTTTGCCGTCAGCTTCAGAGCTTGCAACACCCACGCTTATTGTAACATGCACAATTTCGCCGTTCACAAGCACAAATTCTCTTTCACGAACCGCTTGGCAGATTTTCTCTGCGGTTATAGATGCTTCGTTCTTGTTCGTGTTTGTTAAAATAACAGCCATTTCTTCGCCACCATAACGACAAGGGATATCTGTTGAGCGAACATTTTTCTTAATTGTTTTTGCAACTTGTTTTAAAACGGCATCACCGCTTTGATGCCCATATGTATCATTGAATTTTTTAAAGAAATCAATATCAATCATAATAATTGAGAAATTTGAACCATATCTTGCGCTAAGGTCAAAATTTTCAATCATTTTTTCTTGGAAAAATCTGTGGTTATAAAGTTCTGTGAGTGCGTCAGTA
The DNA here is from genome assembly GCA_045578125.1 of Candidatus Gastranaerophilales bacterium. Classification (GTDB taxonomy): domain Bacteria; phylum Cyanobacteriota; class Vampirovibrionia; order Gastranaerophilales; family Gastranaerophilaceae; genus RGIG1918. The sequence continues at coordinate 1,597 of JAZNJP010000278.1, forward strand.
ACCGCAAGTTTGTATGTTTCTTCATAATCTCTTGATTTAAGTAAATATTTAACTATATAACACAACACATAAGTTACAATGCCAAATGTAATTGGAATAATAATCCCAATCCATAAGTTGAAATGCTCCATTGCAAGAGTGCTTATTATAAGGTGTAAAATGAAAACACCTGCACATTCAATATTTGAGAATAATAAAGAATTATTTTTGAATATAATTGTAAGCACAAGAGCAGATAAAATTAATGAAACAACTAAATCAAAAACAACACTTGTTTTTTTAATTAGATTATTATCTAAAATGTTATTTAAAAATGTTGTGTGAATTTCAACCCCTGGGTAGTGAATGCTGAGCGGAGTTGTTTTAATATCTGACATAGCAACAACAGTTGCGCCAATGTAGATAATTTTGTTTTTAAAGTTTTCTTCAATAAATTTAGTGTTATTTTCTTTAATTGCTTTGTCTAATTCATAAAGAGGTATGTGTTTAAAGCTTTTTTGTGGGCCATACCAGTTTAAAATTGTTCTGCCAGAAGCTTCAAGTGGAATTTTGTGGTTTTTATCTAAAATAATTTCATTATTTTTAATTTCGAAGTTTTTATCTTTAATTCCTAAATATTTGATTGCGCCAAGAAGTGCTAAGTGATTATAAAAATCATTTTTGTAAACAACATAAGGCGGGATTTTTCTTACTGTGCCGTCGTTATCTCGAACAACGTTAACAACTCCTAAATTTGAATTAACATCTTGAATTTCTCTAATTATCCCTCTAGAGTTTCCGAAATGAAGTAAATCAGATTTTTTAATTAAATCGTTGTTTGCAAGGGTTGTTTTAATCCCATTATGATAAGTTGCGCCCTGCCTTATTTCTTCAGGGTGATTATCAAAGTCAATAGACAATACAACGTTATCATTTTTGTTTACTGTGCTAATAAATTTCATATCATCTGGGTTATTTTCTCCAAATTTGCTCACAAACAACATATCAAAAATGATAAGATTAGCACCACTTGTGTTTAATTTTTCAATAATATTTGACCAATGACCTCTGCTTATTGGCCAAGAACCGTATTCGTTTAAAATATATTCATAACTTACTTCATCAATTGCAAGAATGACAATATCATCATTTACTTTTTTGTCTTGCGAGATGATGTTTTGCCTAATATCAAAAGTGTTATTTTCAGAACTTTCTATAAATCTTTTAAAACTTTCGTTAAAAGAAAGCGAAACAATAACAAAAATTGCAGTTAAAATAATTGCAAAATAAGTAAAATATTTCAAAACATTTTTATAATTTTTCGTAAGCTTCAATAATTTCATAAACAGGGTTCGTCCAAACATTAGTATTAGGTTGCAAATTAACATTGTATTTTTCAAGCAAGTTTAACAACTTGTTGTCGGAATTTCCGAAACCGTCACAATATTTTTGCAAAAAGCCGAGTAAACATTTTTCATTTTGGTTTAAATTCATAACTGCTATTCTCTAATATTTTTCATGTTGCTTCATCAATCCTAGGATTAATTTAGGGATTTAATACTCTCGTTAAAATAGGGGATATTAGGTGTGTGTTTCTACATCATTTGATAGAGAAATCTAATTTCCAAAGAAAATAGTATAGTCTCTTGAGCTGTTTTCGAAATTGTCATAAACAATTTGTTTATTCTTTAATTCGGGGATATGTCTTTTGTAATTTTTTATAATACTTGAAGATAATTTTAAATTGTTAACCGTTATTTGTTCACTTGAAAGCTTGTCTTTTTCAAATAATTTAACAATAGCACCCATCTCTTCAAGTTGTGCTTTTGCGCTCATTGCTTCTGTTTCGTGAGATGCTGTGTATGCTACATATATTTCAATTGGATCTTCAGGAGTTGCTTTTCCTTCTCTGTATATAAAACTATTGATTAAAGCTTGAGTTTTATCATAATCAACAATCCAATAGCTTATAATTCCTGTTTCAGATGGTTCACCAGGGAGAGTTGCTGCCTGAATGTCTGAGCTATCCAAGCTTTTTGCAAAAAGAGCGTATTGAGATAATTCATAAAAAGACATATCGGTTTTTATGCTTTTTGAAGCAATTTTAATCGCGTCAGGAAGTTTTACAAGAACAGAAGGTTGTTTAAGTGCATTAGATAATGCGTGGTAGAAATTTTGTTGTCTTTTAATTCTTCCTAAATCACCCAGTGCATCTTTTCTAAAACGTACATAGCCTTCAACTTGTTTTCCAGATAATTTTTGTAATCCTTTATCAAGACTTACATGCAATTTGCCTGAATAATCATGATAGTGCATATCTTTTTCGACATCGATTTCAAGCCCGCCTATTGCATCAATAAAATCAATCAACGCTTTATTTGACACAACTAAATAATGGTTAATTTTTATACCAAAGCTTTCCTCGATGGTTCTAATACTACATCTTATGCCACCAAAAGCAAATGCGTGGTTAATTTTATCGGGTTCATCTTTTCCTGCAATATAAACTTTTGAATCTCTTGGAATAGATAAAATATTTACGTCTTTTGTTGCAGGTTCAATGCTAACAACAAGAATGGTGTCTGACCTGTTTCTTTTGAAAAGTTCTTTAGAATCGTGGTTTACGTCAACCCCCATGATTAAAATATTTTGTCTTTTTTGTGAAAAAGGAAGTTGAAGTTCAAGTTTTGGCGCTTTTTGACCCATTGCAATTAAAAACAAATCTCTAAAAAAATCTCTTCCATATATTGCGCCAGTAATTACCAAAATAACTAAAAATGTAGCAAAAAAGGATTTAGAAAAAGAACTTATTTCGTTGTTTTTCTTTCGGTAGTATCTGGCTTTTTGTCTTGGTCTGTCCTCTAATCTAACCATTATTCTTCCTTTTAAAATTGCACATTTTAGTTAAATGTTGCATAATGATAATTGTACTTGAAAAATAAAAAAATGGGTTACTTAAATACTATCCTAAAATCACATATATTCATATCATACATAAGTTTGATTATTTTCTCTTTTTTCTTGATTTTGCCTGCGTTTTCTCAAGAAGAAATTTCAGAAGAACAAAAAAATGCAGAAATTGTTGAGTTTTTCAGAGCAAGTTATAATCTTGGAAAATATGAAGAAGCATATAAAATAATTGAACAAATTGATGCCAAATATTATGATACAAACACCTTGCTTCTTTTGGGCAATATTTATGATATAAAAAATGATACAACAAATGCTATAAATTATTATAAGAAGGCAATTTTAGTTGATGAAAAAAACCATAAAGCCTACTATAACCTTGCTCTTTCTTATTCAAAAATTAAAAAATATTATTTAGCTATAGAAAATTACAAGCAAGCATTAAAAATAAAAAAAGATTTTGCAAGTGCTCATTATAATTTAGGTTGCACTTATTTAGAACTAAAAGAATACAAAAAAGCGAAAAAAAGTTTTATAAATGCAACATTTTATAATCCAAACCAAAGAAAATATTTTTATAATCTTGCCTATACATACAAAAAATTAAACAAAGAAAAAACAGCACAAAAAATACTCAAACAGCTCTAATTTTTTAGATAAAAAATCGTTAAGAAAGTCTAACTTTCTTGCATTTTTCTTATGAGGTGCGATAATGTTATTTGATTTGTTATATACACTCGAGCAGAATAAGGAGCAAAAATGGAAGTTGAAAAAAATTTCAAAACAGCTTTTGCGGGTGGGTTTGGAGTTGTTGATTCGATATTAGAAAAATACGAATACAAAAAAGCAAACTTAATTGCAATTCTTCAAGCTATTCAAGGTGAATATAATTACCTTCCCGAAGAAGTTCTTATTTATTTAGGTACAAAAATGCCTTTATCACCAGCAACAATTTATGGCGTTGCAACATTCTATTCACAATTTTCTTTAGATCCAAAAGGAAAATATGTAATTAAAATTTGTGACGGAACAGCTTGCCACGTAAGAGGTTCAATGCCAGTGTTGAATGCAATTAAAGGTAAATTAAACCTTAAAGAAGGTCAATTTACTAGTGATGATGGTCTTTTCACCGTTGAAACAGTTAGTTGTTTAGGTGCTTGCGGTCTTGCTCCTGTTATTGTAATAAATGAAAAAGTTTATCCAAAAATGACATCAGATGCCGTTAAAACTATTATTGATACACTTTTGAGCGAGGAGAGGAAATAAGATGATACAAGATATTACACCAATCCAAAAAGCAGCTATCGAAAAAGTTAATGCACAAGGCTTAAGAGTTTTAATCTGTGCAGGTACAGGTTGTGTTGCTAACGGTTCTATGGAAATCGTTAAAAAATTTGAAGAATATGGTTTAACAGTTAACCCACTTGGTGAAAAAGACAAAATGACAGCTGTTCCAACAGGTTGCCATGGTTTTTGTGAACAAGGGGTTCTTGTTGTAATTCCAGACTTACATGTAACTTATGTAAGAGTTAAATTGGCTGATGTTGATGAAATCGTAAATGAACACATCATCGGCGGAAAACCTGTTGAAAGACTTTTATATGTTGACCCTGCAACAGGCGAACATGTTCAAAAAAATGAAAACATCAAATTTTATAAAGAACAAACTCGTGTTTCTCTTGCAAACTGTGGCCATTTAAACCCAGAAGTAATTGAAGAAACAATTGCAATGAATGGTTATGAAGCACTTCATAGAGTGCTTGAAGCAAACGACCCACAAGCAGTTGTTGATACAGTTTTAAAATCAGGCTTAAGAGGCCGTGGTGGCGGTGGTTTCCCAACAGGAAGCAAATGGCAGTTCACAAAAAATGCAGTGTCACCAACAGGCAAAAAATATGTTGTATGTAACGGTGACGAAGGCGACC
>JAZNJP010000279.1:0-6640 GCA_045578125.1 Candidatus Gastranaerophilales bacterium
CTCGATGTCGGCTCGTCGCATCCTGGAGCGGTAGTACGTTCCAAGGGTTGGGCTGTTCGCCCATTAAAGCGGCACGCGAGCTGGGTTCAGAACGTCGTGAGACAGTTCGGTCCATATCCGGTATACGCGCAAGAGATTTGAGTGGAGTCTTCCTTAGTACGAGAGGACCGGGAAGAGGGGACCTCCAGTGTATGGGTTATCCTGCCAAGGGTAAACGCCCAGTAGCTGTGTTCCAAGCGGATAAGTGCTGAAAGCATATAAGTACGAAGCCCACCACAAGATGAGATCTCTCATAGCATAAGCTAGTAAGTCCCGTTGCAGATCACAACGTTGATAGGACACAGGTAGAAGTTTGGCAACAAATGCAGCTGAGTGTTACTAATCGGACGAGGGCTTTTCCTGAAAATGATTGAAATTATTTTCAAACACCAAATTGGTTCTTTATATTCTATGCAACTTTCAGTGTACTGAAATTGAAAATTGAATACACAAAAGCTTTTGCGGTGACCAAGAGAAGGTATCCCACCCGTTCCCATCCCGAACACGGTCGTAAAGACCTTTATCGCCGACAATACTCGGAGGGCAGCCTCCCGGGAAGATAGGTCGTTGCCGCATTCTAATTTTAAAAGAACCTCGAGATTTTTCGAGGTTCTTTTGTTTTGTTGTTCATTCATTCCCAAACACCTCAACATCAAGCCTTACTATATCTCTCAACAATCTATTCATTCCCTTAATCTGCTCAGCTAGTGTATTCTCTTGTGCTGAATACTTGCATATCTGCTCTTGCATATAGCGAAATAAAAAACCCGCATATAATACGGGCTCCTCAATTTATTCAATGTTTTTCGTTTCGTTTGTTAGCTATTTTTTAATTTTTCTAATTCTTTAAAAGCTGTCGCAAGTTCTTCGTTAAAGCCTGCTCCACCTTCGTTTGATGAGAAGAAATTATTTTGACCTTCATTTTTCTTTTCTTGTGCGTTTTCTGGTCCTTGAATTTTGTCATTTTTATTATTTTCTTCAGCTTTTGGCACGGTATCTGCCGGGGTGTTTTGGGCTTGCCCTTGCTCTTTTAACCCTGCATTATTTTGTGCATTAGCCGAGTTTTGCACTTCCATATTATTTTCTTCAGTTTTGGGCTGATTAAAGTTGTTATCAAAATTAAAACTTCCAGCCTTCATATCCGCTTCAAAATTACATTCTTGAAGTTCGTTTTCATTTGTTTTTTGAAAGTTTACCTGATTGCCAGAAACACCCTGCGTTTGTTCCTTGCCACCTTCCTTATTTTGATTTAATTTTTCAAGCTGCAAAAATTTTATTGCAGGTTGAAGCAGTGATTTTATATCTGCCATAATTCACCTTTCACATTTGTATTATATTTATCGAGCCAAAATACAGAAAACTTTATGTTTTTTTACCCAATATTTACAAAAAGTTACATTTGTTATGCAAATGTTTCAAAGTTAGGTTCTTCAAGTATCATGCAATGAATTCCGCCAGATAATTCTCTCATATTTTTCATTATTGCATTTTCATCATAATTTGAATTTTTAACTTTTCCGCCTGATATAAAATGCAAGTTTTTAAGCTCTACTTTATTCTTTAGTACATCTTTTAAATCTTTTTCAAATATCTTGTCTAAAATTTCATATGATGTGTTTTTTGTGGAGTTTGTGATGTATGAGATTGAACCATCTGGGTTTTTATTTACGATTCCATTGATGTAATTTATACCGTTTGTTTTGAAACCGTAATCACCAGCAATTCTAATTGGTTTAAACCCTTGTGCTTCAAGAATTTTTATTGTTTCATCACATGAGGCATATTTGTTTTCTTTTCTTGATTTTTTATAATCTTCAAGCATACCCTCGGGTAATTTGTCTTTATATTTTTCTAAATTTTCTTCAACAAGTTTTGGATCATTTACTAAAATATATGGGTATCCAATAGGGCGCAGTGCCATATCAAGGTGAAATTCCGGTTGGTTTAAAATCGTGATATTTTCTTTTGGTATTTTGTATATTTTTGAAATTGCGTCTAAATTTGCTTCCCAAACTCTTGGCGGAAAATTTTCATCTCCTGCAATGAGCCACTTTTCACCATTTTCTTTTTTACCTATAAACATATTTCCGCCAACCAAAAATGTCAGGCTATATTTATAATCTGTGCCAAATTTCCCTTTTAAGCATTTTGGAAAATGTTTGTCGTATTGTTCGATACAAGTAATTAATTTTGATGGTGATTTTTCAGGTTTTTCTTTTTTAAATATGTCCCTAACATAAAATTTTGTTTCATTTTTTATAAAACATTTGTCGTCTTGAGCCCATCTTTCACCGCTGTGCGTGTGATTAGAATCTAGTTTTTGAGTGAACTTTTTATTATCAAATGCCCAAAGTGATATGTTTTCGTGTTCTGTTGCTTTTTTTAGTTCATCAAAAATGTCGACTTCTTGCACGCCTTGCATATATAAATTTTTAATTGGGCAAGCATCGTAACCTTTGAAATTTATTTTTGATATATTATTTATTTTCATTTTTACCCCACTTTTTAAAATCGGGTTCTTCAAGTGTCATACAATGAATTCCGCCTTGCATATATTTCAATAGATACATTATGGGGTTTCTATTATTATATAAATTTGGCGTTGCTTCGCCAGATACAAAATAAATTTTATCTAAATTTTTTACCGCGCTTTTTAAATCATCTTCAAAAATTTTATCAAAAACCTCGCAATAACTGTTCCTTGCGGAGTTTGTTATATATGAAATAGAGCCGTCGTCATGTTTATTCACAATTGAATTCATATAATTTATTACAAGTTTATCAAACGAATAGACCCCCGCAATTCTAATTGGCACAAAGCCAGCTTTTTCTAATTCTTTAACTGTGGTATCAGCTTCAACATAAAGGTTTCTGCATGGGTTTGTGCAATAATATATTTCTTCTTCGAAAGCTTTGTCTGGAATTTTATCTCTATGTTTTTTGATGTTTTCTCTTACGAGTTTATGGTCGTTTACTAAAACATAAGGATAACCGATTGGGCGAATTGCCATATCAAGATGGAAATTTGGTTGGCTCAAAACAGTTATATTTTCTGGTTTTACGTTATATATTTTTGAGATTTTTTCAAGAGCAATTTTTCTTGGGAAGCCACTTTGTGAAATTTCATCTTCACCAACAAGAAGCCATCTTTCGCCATTTTCTTTTTTACCTACAAACATATTTCCGCCTGCTAAAAATACATCAGGAGCTTTGGAAGATATGTTTTTTGCTTGCTTTATTTTTTCTGCAAATCCCTTGTAATATTCGGCTTTTTCTCTTAAAAGAATCGGTTTTGAATCTTTTGCTTCAGAGATGAACTTATCATCTTGCGCCCATTGTTTATTTTTAATTCTGACGTTTGAAAATCTATTTGTATGATATGTGTCAGTGTAGCTTGTGAGTTTTATTTTTTCATTTTTTGCGACTTCTTCCATTTGGTCGATTATTCCATCTTCAGCTGTGCGGTGCATATAGAGACCCTTAAGGGGTGCCGCATCGTAGCCTTTGAATGAAATTTGGGGAAAATTTGGAAATCGCATACTCTTTTAATGCTTCTCAAGAAAAAAAATTAACTAATGTTTAACTTTTGTTACAAAATCTTGACAATCTTTAAAAATAATTATTGACGATGAATTTTGTTTGTATTAGATTAGTCTGTAACAGCAAATATCGGAAATGAAAAGAAATGACAACAACAGCAAAAAGACAAAGAATCAGAGTATGTTTAAGAGCTTATGACCATAAGTTAATTGACAATTCTGCACAAAAAATTGTTGAAACTGCGAAAAGAACCGAAGCAATTGTTTCAGGTCCGATTCCGCTTCCAACAAAAAGAAGAATTTTTTGCGTATTGCGTTCACCACACGTTGATAAAAAATCTCGTGAACACTTTGAAATGAGAACTCACAAAAGAATTATCGACATTTACGAACCAACAGCGCAAACAACAGATGAACTTTCAAGACTCGACTTACCAGCAGGCGTTGATATTGAAGTTAAACTATAATTGCTTTTAAAGCAAAGTCCCGAGTGCGGGGTCGCACTCAAAAGTAATACTGAATGTGAACTGCGTTAATTGATAGAGTTTAAAACAAAGTCAAAGCAGCTCTTGCAAGAAGAAAGGTAAATAATATGACACTTGGTGTTATCGGCACAAAGCTTGGTATGACTCAAGTTTACGATGAAGCAGGTCTTTGCATTCCTGTAACAGTTGTAAAAGTTGATCCTATGGTCATTACTCAAGTAAAAACAGTTGAAACAGATGGCTACAACGCAATTCAAGTTGGTGTTATTCCTGCAAAAGAAAAACACTTAACTAAAGCTGAAATTGGCCATTTTGCAAAAAATAAACTTGAAAACTTCCGCCATCTTCAAGAATTTAGAGTTGAAGATGCGTCTAAATACAATGTAGGCGACAAAATCGATTTATCAATTTTGGCTGAAGTTGAAAAAGTTGATGTAACTGGTAAATCAATTGGTAAAGGTTTCCAAGGTACAGTTAAACGTCACAATTTTGGAAGAGGACCAATGGGTCACGGTTCTAAAAACCACAGAGAACCTGGTTCAATTGGTGCAGGTACAACTCCAGGCCGTGTAATTAAAGGTAAAAAAATGGCTGGTAATATGGGTAACGAAAAGGTTACAGTTACAAAATTAAGAGTTGTAGAAGTAAATACAGACAAAAATTTATTATTAATCAAAGGGGCTCTACCTGGTCCTGAAGGCAAATTAGTTACTGTAAAACCTACAAGAACTAAATGGAATTAGAGGTAAAAATGACTAAAAAAGCGACAAAAAATATGGAAAAAACAGTTCAACTGTTAAGCATTCAAGGAACACAACTTGGTGAAGTTAACCTAAATGGTGATGTTTTTGGTGTTGAACCAAATATCCATGTAATGCACTTGGCACTTAAAAGACAATTAAACAACGCTCGTCAAGGTTCAGCTTGCACAAAAACAAGAGCTGAAGTTAGAGGTGGCGGAAGAAAACCTTGGAAACAAAAAGGTACAGGTCGTGCTCGTGCTGGTTCACTCAGAAGCCCATTATTTGCAGGCGGTGGCGTAATTTTTGGACCAAAACCAAGAGATTATGCAACTTCACTTCCACAAAAAGCAAGAAAATTGGCTTTGAAATCTGCATTAAGTGCGAAACTTGAAGCAACAATTGTTGTAAAAGATTTCTCTGAATTAACTGAAGTTAAAACTAAAAATATGGTTAAAGTTTTAGCTGATCTTAAAGCAGAAGGCAAAATTCTTATTATTGCTGATACAAAAGCAGAAGAAAACAAAAATCTTGAACTAAGCGCAAGAAATTTACCTAATGTAAAATTATTACTTCCTTCAAACTTAAATGTTAAAGATTTGATTGAAGCTCAAACAATAATCGTTACAGAAGCTGCAGTTTCTGAATTAACAGAAAGGTTGGCTAAATAAAATGAGTAAAGCTAGAACAAATAACGAAAAATTATTCGATATTATTAAAAAACCACACATCACTGAAAAATCTATGATGGGTGTTCAAAATGGTAAATATACATTTATCGTTGATAAAGATGCAACTAAAGTCGATATCGCATCTGCGATTGAGCTTGCTTACCCAGGTCGTAAGGTGACTCAAGTAAGAACAGTTTATATGCCATCTCACGAAAAAAGAATGGGTATGAAATTTGGAAGAACTCAATCTGGTAAAAAAGCAATTGTTACAATTGTTGGCGATCCAATCGAAGAATTGACAGGAGTATAAAATGGCAAACCGTAAGATTAATCCAACATCCCCTGGTCAAAGAGGCATGACAAGAGCAGATTATTCAGATATCACAACAATGACACCTGAAAAATCACTTCTTGCTCCACTTAGAAAATCAGGCGGAAGAAATAATACAGGTAGAATCACTACTAGACACATCGGTGGTGGACACAAACAACAATACCGTGTTATCGATTTCAAACGTAACAAGTTTGGTATTATCGGTTTTGTTAAAACTGTTGAATATGACCCATCAAGAAATGTTAGAATTTCTCTTGTAGTTTATGCAGATGGTGAAAAAAGATATATTTTAACACCTGAAGGTTTAAAAGTTGGCGATACAATTGTTTCTGGCGTTGATGCAGACATCAAAGTTGGTAACGCATTGCCACTAGAAAATATTCCACTTGGTACAATTGTTCATAATGTTGAACTAACTCCTGGCTGTGGTGCAAAAATGGTTCGTACAGCTGGTGCTTCAGCTCAATTAATGGCAAAAGAAGGTGATTATGTTACATTAAAACTTCCTTCTTCAGAAATGAGAATGGTTAGAAAAGAATGTATCGCTACAATCGGCGTTCTTGGTAACAGTGAATTCAAAAACCTTAAAACTGGTAAAGCAGGTCGCACTCGTCACTTAGGTATTAAACCTACAGTTCGTGGTGTCACAATGAACCCTTGCGATCACCCACACGGTGGTGGTGAAGGTAAAACAGGTCCTGGTGGACATCCAAAAACTCCTTGGGGTAAACCAGCACTTGGTGCTAAAACCAGAGATGCTAAGAAGAAATCTAGCAGCTTAATTGTTAGAAGAAGAAGAAAGTAAGGGAGATATAAATGGCTCGTTCTTTAA
>JAZNJP010000280.1:0-5214 GCA_045578125.1 Candidatus Gastranaerophilales bacterium
ATCAAGCGCAAAAAACAAACCCAATAAAATCTAAAAATCGTTTAAATAGCAAAATAAATAAATATGAACGAGTGCTTGAAAAATTTAAATTCCTTGAAAAAACACCAAGAGGCTTCAAAACAACCCCTATGGGCAATTTGCTCACAAAAGCACATGGCTACAATGAGCTTGTTCTTGTAAAAATGATTGCAGATAAAAAGCTCGATATGCTAAATCCAGTTGAACTAGCTTCTTTTGCTGCAGGGCTTATAGATTCAGGCGTGAAATTTGAAAATGAAGAAACAAGAAAATTAGTTAACGATTTATTTGTGTATTTCTGCGAAGCAGAAGGCAAATATGATATTTTAGATACTTTATGCGATGCTGGTGACTTATGCGAAAAATTGCAAAGAGTTGAAAATGAAAACAGAATTAAAGATGAAACCAAAGACATAGATGTCTTCTCAAGCTACATTGCATATTCTTGGTTAAATCAAAGTGAATATGAAGAAAATTCTGCAAATAATTTCAAAAATATCTTGAAAGATCCAACAGTTAGAAAAAATGAAAAAGAATATTTAGGCTTTAGATATAATCCATTCAAGCATATTTTTGAAGGCGATATTTATTCTGTATTGAGTCAATCAGTAGATGTTCTTAAGCAAATAATAAACATCTCAGAATACGCGCTTGAAAATGCTACAAGCGAAGAAGATGAAGCATACTACATTAATCTTATACAAACAGCGCGTGAAGCAGTTGATAAACTCAAAAAACCGCCACTTTATGACGGCACATCGGTAGCATAATGATAATAAGACCAATAAATTATTTTCATAGTTTTAAATCATTAACGCCTCAAAAGCAAGGCACTAAAACTTATGAAAATAATTTTTCCAACCCCTTTTCTTTTAAGGGTTTTGCTTGTTCTAAAGATGCTTTTGCGCCAAGAAACATTTACGCCATGCCTTGTGCTTCATGTGGTGAGAAAACAATTCAAACAAAACAATTAGACACTTATGTGCGCAAAATTAAAGACTTGAAAGGTCCAGACCTTGTTTATGAATTGCAACAAAGGTCTTCTTATTATCGCGCAATTGAAAACAGAATTGTTAAAAATATAATTTTTGAAGCGCTTAACGATAAAAGTAAAGATTTGAACGGAATTATAAGCACTCTAAGTTCTAAATATATGACTGAGCTTGTGAATGCGCAAGTAAAAGTGCTTGATGCAGTTGAGAAAAATTCTAAAAATTTTGAAAAAGAAACAAGGAAAAATCTTAAAAATTATATTGCTGAACAAAAAGATTTAATTGTTAATCCAGATTATGAAAACGAAAAATATTTTAGAAGACAAGAATTTATTGAAAAACTAAAAGCAACAATACCTCCTGAAGAACAAGGGGAAGAAGCGAATTTCTTGGTTGAAATAGCAGAAAAAATCCCCGCTTCATCAAACTCTGAAAGTGCTTTTTATGCTTCATATTCAAGAAAATCAAATGAAGATATTGCAAGAAGACTTTTCGCAGGCGCACTTGCAACAACAGAACACGTAACACCTGCGTCTCTTGGCGGGGCAAACGATAGTTCAAATTATATAGTAATGTGTGCCGATTGCAATTCAAGACGCTCTAACATGCCATATTCAGAGTGGATTATCAAAAGACCTAACTTCAAAACTAATTTCGATAAATATTTGCAAGAAGTTGAGATGAAAATCGAAACAGGTGAACTTGGCGAAGAATATGAATCTTATCCAGATGAAATTTTAGAAACATTTTCTCGTGAATTAGGCGAAGAAGTTAAAAGAGAAAAAAGAGTACAACCTCCTCAGGAAGAGGCACAAGATGAAGAAAATGAAGAGGCTCAAATTGAAGCAAGAATTTCTAAGCTGGAAAAATCAGTTGATGCAAAACGCAGAAAACTCGCGGAATTAAAAGTAAAATCTGCTCAATATAGTGAAGATGACACATACCTTTCGCTTAAAAAATTATCTTCAGAGGAAGAAACTTTGGAAGGTTTAAGACAAACGGCAACAAGACTTAAAAAAGAATCTGCTGATATTAAGGCACAACAAGAAAGACTTCCACAAAAGAAAACACAACTTGAAAAAACGCAAAAACAAGCAGAAGAACTCGATAGAAAATGTAGGCAACTAGCTTTTGAAATCTCAAGAGATTCTGAACTTGGAACTCGCGCTGAACATGTTAGGGAAGAAGAACACAAATGCTATGCTCAAATAAAAACTTTAAATGAAGATATCAAGACTGCGAAAACTTCAACCAGATTGCCTGAAGTGATTGCGGCGGAAATTATTGAGTTGCAGGCGGAAGTTGAGAATTTAGACACCTTAAAATTAAGACTACAAGCTCTTTTGGATAAAAAGGCAGAAGTTGACAAAAGCAAAGAAGCGAGTTTGGCGCTTAACGAAGAACTTAAAGAGCTTGATAAAGAAATTTCAGAGCTCACAAGAACAAAAGCAACATCTAGAGCTAGCGCAGAACATCTAAAACAATATGCTGAACTAAGAGATAAGGCAGATAAAATTCGCCGTCTTCAAAGTGAAGAATATGTGCAAAAAACTCGCGAAGCAAAAGAGCACGAAGAAGCACTTTTGGCTAACATTATTCGCTTAAACGATGATATTATGAAAAACTTTGGCAATCTTTCAATTTCGGATAAGAAAAACACTGCAAAATATCATGAACTAAGTGAAAAACTTGGCAAAATGAAGTCTTTATTTAAAAAATACCAAGCAAGCGCTTCGGGCAATAGCGCCAATAAATACGATTTTATTTTGGCAGAGGCTCTAGAATCCATTGAAGCTAAAATTGAAGAAATGAATTTAAATCCTGAAATAAAATTATTATTTATGCAAGATAAAAGGAAAGCACTTCTTTCTAAAATCAAGCAAGAACAGGCGGGTGTCAAATCTGGAAGTGGTATAGATAAACAAATTGCAAAACTTAAACAACAAATTGAGCAGGCGGAAAATGCTATTGCCCAAAATAAAACACGAGAAAAATTGGAAGAATTAAAACTTGAAGAAGAGCAAGTTAAAGAAATGCTTGAAAATTTAGATATCGATGACACAATTTCAGCCCTTGAGTACGAAATTTCAAATATGGCTCAAAATTTAAACAGACTCCAAAACCAAAAAAGAAGATTAGCAAATATGGGTGAAAAAAACTAACCTTAATTCCCTAAAATTATGCTAAAAACCTTGTTTTCTACACCATATGGAGGATATTATTTAAGTTTATTAAAGAACTCAAAAACCGCGCTATGACAGGCTTTCGCCGTTTTTCTGCAACTAAAGTTGGTTTTTTTATAACTAAAGTTGTAAAAGATAATTTCGATATACGGCTTGTAAGTAAAAAGTAAGAAACAGGAGAGAGAAAAATGGCAATCCGTGTAAACACAAACGTTTCTTCGTTAATCGCCCAGAATAGGCTTAACGCGAACGTTAAAAGTTTAGAAAAGGCAATGACCCAGCTTTCTACCGGTTACAGAATTAACGTTGCTGGTGATGACGCTGCAGGTCTTGCAATCGCAGAAAGATTAAAATTCCAAATCAGTGGTTCAGAAAAAGCGATGGACAACATCGAAGATGGTAAAAACTTCGTCCAAATCGCTGAAGGTGGTATGATTACCGTAGGCGACCACCTACAAAGAATCAACGAACTATTAGTTCAAGGTGCTTCAGATATCAACGATACCGAAGCTCGTAGATCAATTATGGTTGAAATTGATCAAAGATTAATTGACATCAACAACATTGCAAACAGCATGAACTACAATGGTCAAAAACTTCTTGATGGTTCATTGAAACAAATGATTATTCAAGTTGGTGCAGGTACAGATGCTGAAACAAACACAATTGATGTTAAAAAATCGTTAACAGATTGTAACTTATCCGCTTTAGGGAAAGTGTCGGTTGACGCAGGTGGCCAAGGCTTGAACTTGCCAGATTGTTTGAATCCAAACAGTGCAGACTTTGGTGATGAAACAGCAATTCAAACTTATGTTGGCACAGCTGACGCTGCATTTGGTGATGCTTTCCGTAAGTATATGGAAGATGTTCAGTTCTCAATTAACACAATTTCGAGCGCAAGAGGTCTATTAGGTGCTTATACAAACCGTATGGATGCAACCTATGATAACCTATCGCAAACAGTAGAAAACCTCGAAACTGCAAAATCAAGAATCATCGATGCTGATATTGCACAAGCAAGCTCAGATATGGTGAAATATCAAATTCTTGAACAAACTGCAACTGCGGTGCTTGCTCAAGCTAACCAATTACCAGCACTTGCAATTCAGTTGATCGGATAACGATTGATTAATTGATTGATTGAACAAACTACTTACTTGCATACTTGAGCTTATGATGTCTCGTGATGTCTTATGGCTATGCTAGATATCTCAAGCTGAAATATAGAGAACTCTCTCCCAAAGAAGAACGTGTGGCTTTGCTATGCGTTCTTCGTTTTATGCTTATATTTTATGAGAGTAAAAACTTGGAATTAGTTAGCCAAAAAACTTTTTAAAATTTTAGTTTGGTTTTTAGATTCAAGTAAAAATGCGTCATGCCCAGCGCCTGATTCTAATTCCACAAAAGAAACATCTTTTTTTGCTTTAATAAGTGCCGAGAGCATTTCTTTTGTTTGCTCTGTTGGGAATAACCAGTCGGAAGTAAATGACATAAGCAAGAATTTAGCCTTGGCATGCTCAAAAGCTGCTTCTAACGAGCCATATTTTTGTCCTAAGTCATAATAATCAACTGCTTTTGTAATATATAAATAACTGTTTGCATCAAATCTATCAACAAAAATTCTGCCTTGATAATCTAAATAACTTTCAACTTGAAAATCTACCCCAAAATCAAAACTTGGACCGTCTTTAAATTCACGCCCGAATTTTTTGTGCATTGCGCTTTCGCAAAGATATGTAATGTGCCCTACCATGCGAGCAATCGATAAACCCTTTTCAGGTAGTTTTTTGCCGTAATATTTCCCGCCTGCAAAGTTTTCATCGTTTAAAATTGCGTTTCTGCCAACTGCATTGAAGCCGATTGCCTGTGCGCTTAATTTTGATGTGCTTGCAATAACTACTACAGATTTTGTCATATCTGGATATCTTACAGACCATTCTAGTGCCTGCATACCACCCATCGAACCACCAATCACGATAAGCTTTTTGATTCCGAAATGGTCAATTAATTTTTTTTGAACT
>JAZNJP010000281.1:0-2848 GCA_045578125.1 Candidatus Gastranaerophilales bacterium
GGTGAACTGGAAGAACATGGAGCGTATTAAAGCCCATTTCTTTAATTTCATCAAGTCTTTCGACCGCATTTATAAAATTACCAGAAACTTCGCCTTCCGAGATTAAATCATCGCCATTTGTGTCTTTTGCGTTCATTGTTCTTGGAATAACAGCTAGAATATTTGCTTCATTATTTCTGAACATTGTTTTTAAGTTGTTTTTATAATCTGAAGGCGCCTGAGTTTGTTGAGTTTCTTGAACCACTTGAGTTTCAAGAGCACCTTGTGTGTTATAGTTTTGGTGTTGCGCAAGAATCATTTGAGATAACATCGGGCTATAATTAGCATTCACCTGAGGAGCTTGTGCTTGCTGTGGCACAACTTGAGTAATCTCTTGAGGAGTTTCAACTTTTTGTTTCAGAATGGGGCTTATAATGTTATTATTTATTTTTTGCATTTTTTACCCCTTTCTTGCGATACAATTCTTCTTCTTTATCTGTATTTCCGAAGAACTTAATTGCACCAACCGTAATTGCAGTAAGTGCTATTGCAGCTATACCAAATGTTTTGAGCCATTTTTTAGCAATACTGCCATCTTCAATCATTTTTTCAAATCTGTTAACAAGAGAATCGCCATGATATTTATCTAAGAAATCTTTTGCACGATCGCCAAGTGCTTCTTTTATAACTCTAACAGGTTCTTCAAATTTAGGATTTTTCTTAACAAAATCTGGGCTTTCAAGCGCGGTTTTGAACTCACTACTACGAGGGAATTCTTCGTCCATTCTAGAAATTGCACCTAATAATTGTCTTACTTTTTCAACAATATCAAATGTGCCATTTTCCTTGAGTTCAGTTGCAACTTTATCATCTAGTTTATTATCATAGATAAACTTAATTGCACGTTCGCTAATTCTAGCCGTATAGTTATTTGAAAGACTTCTAGAACGAGAAGTTCTGTCGTATAAATATTCTTTAATTGCGCCTAAAACTTGTTTTACATCATCATCAGTTTTAACATCAAAAATTTCTTTTAAAAGCTCTGGGCTATCTTTAATAAGAGATAATCTTCTTTCAGCGTCAGCTGTAATGATAAGTCTTGCACCTTCGCTTTGTTTCATAAGCTTAGACAAGCGAACATTGAAAGCAAGTCTTTCAACATATTCATCTACAACTTCATCCAAAGCAGGGATTGTTTTAATCTTGCCCTTAAGAGTACTATCGCCACCAGCTTCAAAGAATTTGTCACTATCAGTATCTAACTTTTTAAGAGATGAAGAGACATTTTTTACAAAATATTCTAAAGTTCCACGAGCACCTTCTAAAATGCCGCCATCGCCTTTGCGTCTTTTAGAGCCAACGTTTGTTGCAAGCTTTTCAAAATTCTTATGAAGAAGTTCAATGTAGTCATCTTTTGTTTTAAAGCCTCTTAGGGTTTTAGCATCTGGGTTAATTTGGCGCATTAGTTCTCGATTGAACTCTTTGCCAACTTTTGTGTATAAAGATTCTTCTTGGTCAGCAGCTAGCGCATCGGCAAGATTTGTCATAATTCTAACTTCAGCACGTTTACCTCTTTGCAAATCATAAAGAGATTTAACGCCTTCACTTGCTTTATCTATTTTCAATGCTTTTTGGAGCTTTTCAAAAATATTAGCTGTATTAGCCGTTATTTCAACTTTATCAAGGTTTTTCAATATAGAAGTACGTTGTTTCGGTGAAAGATTTTTTGCTTCAAGCATTGAGATAAGCTCATTCTTAAGTGTTGCAATAGTGATTTTGCCACCATTTGCAGCTTTTTGAGCATTTATAAATTCAGAGAGCTGAGCGAATTCATCGCCTGTCAAAATTTTCTTCATTTCTGATAAAACTGTTTTATCATATGTGCTTTCGATTGAAGCATTAAGCATTCTTGCAAGTTCATTTGTAGCACCATTTAAGTCTGAAGGGATAAGATGTGAATTAATGTTTTTATCTTTTGATAATTCTTCAATAGGGTCTAAAAATTTAGTTATTTCACGAAGAGATGCCTCATCAATTGCCTTGCCTTTGAAATCTTCTAGCGCTTTTACAAAATCTTTTTTATTAAAAAGATCAAAAGTTTGATCTGAAAGCATTTTCTTAACAGCTTGCTCCATATTGCCAGCTTTTGCTGCAGCTTTTTTCAATTTGGAATTTATTAATAAATTTTGAATTGGGTTTTCAACGGCACGACAAACAAGAGCTGTAACAAGTGGGGTTGCAAAACCAGAAGTGAGAAGTATCCAAGTATTGCCTTGAAGAGCAACTTTTTGCATTTTCTTTTTAGTAAATTCTTCTCTGTCTTGCAAATCTTTTGGAACACCCATATAATCTGCAACTTTATTTATTTCTTCCTTACTCCATAAATCCCAAGGTTGATATTGGTTATCGCCAAAGAATTTTTTTCTTCTACCTTGAGAATCAACATATTCTTGCTGAATATTAAAACCAAATTTTTTCTCCAATGGTTTTGTTACAGTGTATTTTGGCCATAGCGACATTGTTGTTAAAAATGTTGCGCCACCAACAAATTCCATTGCTTTTTGCTTTGCAGTTCCTTTTTTAAGAGCGAGATAAGAAGCAATTGCAAGAGCCCCGATTTTCATTCCAAGGTCATTAATTTTGCCTAGTGCGTGGTCGTTT
The DNA here is from genome assembly GCA_045578125.1 of Candidatus Gastranaerophilales bacterium. Taxonomy (GTDB): domain Bacteria; phylum Cyanobacteriota; class Vampirovibrionia; order Gastranaerophilales; family Gastranaerophilaceae; genus RGIG1918. The sequence continues at coordinate 2,641 of JAZNJP010000281.1, forward strand.
GATTTGCCAGTAACAATTGCCTTGCCAGTATTTTTAATATCTTTGCCAAAATCTGCAACATCTTGAACAATGTTTCCAATTACATTTTTTCTATCCAAAAGATAACCTTTTGGAGCTTGAGGTTTTTTTCTATCTTTTTGGTGCGTCAAAGCATCAAACAAATTGTTTTCTGCAATTTTGTCCTTGTTTGTTGGAAGTCGGATCGTAG
>JAZNJP010000282.1:0-13731 GCA_045578125.1 Candidatus Gastranaerophilales bacterium
TTATATATAACAAAAAAAATAATAATCAAAATTGTATCAAAATAATTTCAAATCCTTATACGGAAGAAAAATTCGATTTTCTTTTTGTTCCATCTCTTATTGAAAATGTATTCCAAGAAGGCGAAAAAGTTCAATTTATAACGGCGGATACCAACAAAAAAATTTCAGAAAAAATAAAAGCACTATATCCTGAATTTAATTTTATAATTGAAGAAAACAAAATCTTAAATTTTGAAAAAATAAAACAAATTTTCAATTTGTCAGAAAAAAACATTAGTTTTTCAACATTTTCTTATGCCCAAACGGCTAAAATAGCAATATCGCAAGTATTTGAATTGTTTAAATATGTCAGCGAAAACAACTATATTTCATCTACTAATAAAGAAGAAAATTCAGAAAATTTCAATTTTGAAATTACAGAAAAAAAAGAAAATAGTTTATATTTACAAAATGAAAAATTAACTCTTTCTGCAAGTTCAATTGCGAATTTTCTTACTTGCCCTCTAAAATATTACTTTAAAGACATTTTAAAACTTAAAGAGTTATCTTCAAAAGAAGCAAATTATGGAACAATCATACACTCTGTTTTTGAATATTTTAACAAACATTTTTTAGACAATTATACTTTTGAAGAAATGCTTAAAGTTTCTCGTGAACTATTTAGCATCAAACAAACCGGAAAACTGGATAAATTCCCTGATTACATACAAGATTTGATTTTACAAACAGATGATTTAACTCTTTATCAAATGGAAGAAAATTTCAAAAATGCTTTAGAAAATTTAAAAGAAAGCGGATTTTTTGAAAACGCACCCGAGAGCACAGAAAGCGAGAAATCTTTTGAATTTGAAATTCCTGAAATTCCGAATGTTTTATTTAAAGGAAGAATAGACCTAATTTCGAAATTAAAAGGTAAATATTCACTCGTTGATTTTAAGACAGGGAAAGACAAAAAACACCCACAAGAATATTATGTGACAGAAGATGCCTTAAATTATATAAAAACGACAAAAAATAAAGAAAGAAAATATGAAGAATCTTTAGAAAAAGAATACGAATGGCAGCTTCCAATTTATTTTCTTGCAACAGAATATACATTAGAATTTGCAGAATATAAAGGGAAAATAAATGATTTTTATCTCCACTTTATAAGGCCGACAAATGCTGGCGGTGTAAAAAAAGACGGTGTTTCATATGAACAATATTTATTGATAAAAAATAAACTAATAGAAAATCTTAAACGCACGGTGGTTGATAAAATCAGAAATACTAAAGTTTTCGAAGCTCAACCAGATGATTTTAAATGTAAATATTGTCCGTTTGATGAAATTTGTGTGAAAAAAGAGACTGAATAATGCAAATTAAAGAAGAGTTATTTTCAGAATTAAATCAAAACCAAAGGAAAGCAGTTTTTGCTAGTATAAATTCCTGCACAAAAATTGCTGCAGGGGCAGGTTCTGGCAAAACAAAAGTTATTGCAAGCAGATTTTTAAAACTTGTTTTAGAAATGGAAAGCGCTGGAATTAAAAACCCAGCAGAAAAAATTCTTGTTATTACGTTTACAGAAAAAGCTGCAAAGGAAATGCGAGAAAGAATACTAAAAACTCTTAATGAAAATCAAATAAACACTTTCGGTCAAAAATTATGGATTTCAACATTTCACAGTTTTACATCAAGAATTTTAAAAGCGCATTCTGTTGAAATTAATCTTAACCCAGAATTTGAACTTGTTGAAGAGGTTTCAGCAGAAGAAATATACAATGAAATTGTAAAAAAAATAAAAAATAACGAGTTAAACGAAGAACAGATCTCAAAAATAACTAAAAAACTTAATATTGAAGAAAACATTTTGGAGCAAGAAAGCCTAAAACCACTTCTTCTAATTCACAAAATTGAAGAATTATTTTTCGAAATTTTCAAAACAATAAAACAAATAAAAGCGAAAGGGCTTTCGCCTAAAGAATTTTTAGACGCAACAATTGTTTCAATTAATAGTTTTTCAGCGGATATTTCAAAGTTATACCAAAGGCAATGTTCAAGAGAAGATTACGCTCTGCATTTTTCTAATGTTTTGAATAAATATTCGGCAGAAAATGTTGATTTTGCAGTGGCTTCGGATAAAATTATTGGAAGCAAAACCATAATTTTGAAAAACGGCAAATCAAAAGCAGAACAGTGGATTTTAAGCCCAGAGTTTTATGAAAATTTACACACTTGCGAACAATTAGAAATTTTATATACCAAACTTACTGCTTTAATTTATGAAATTTATCAAGAAGAATTACAATCTCGCTCTTTGCTTGATTTTGATGACCTTATAAATAAAACTTTAGAAATTTTTAAAGCAAAACCAAAAGTTTTAGAAAAATACAAAAAACAATTTGGGCATATAATCATTGATGAATTTCAAGACACAAATGGTGCGCAATTAGAGCTCACAAAATTTCTTTGTGCCGATGAGTCCGCAAACATAACTTTTGTTGGAGATAAAAATCAATCAATTTATGCATTTAGATATGCTCAATCTGAAAATCTTGATATTTTATCTTCAATTTTAGAAAAAAAATATAATACAACTTATCCAAAATATGAGTTAAATATTAACTACCGTTCAAGCGATAAAGTTCTTGAAGCAGTCAACACACTTGTTGAAAATCATTTAAAATTAGATGAAAAATTGCTTGTTGGAAAAAATAATTTTAAAGAAACAAAAGTAATCAAACACGTTTTTAAAGATGTAGAAAATGCAAGCAAAATTCAAGCCCTTGAAGCGGAATATATTGCAGATAAAATCTTGCAATTAAAAGAAAAAACAGGGTTTAACTACAACGATTTTGCGATTCTTGTGGATTCACACAAAGAAGCAGATTTTGTAGAAAAATATTTATCTAAAAAAAATATTGCGGCGCTCAAAGCAGTAAATAAAAATTTTTTCGTAAGCCCAAACATCAAAAATTATGTTTTTGCACTTGCTCTTGCGGATAACAAATATAATGAATATGCTCTCATAAAAGTGCTTCTTGCAAATATGAGCCAAGAGGAAGTTTATAATTTGCAAAAACTTATAAATAATGAATTTTCAGATGAAGAAAAATATAAATTAAATTTTGCACAAAAGTTTTTTAATGAAAAAAATAAAGAAATAATTTTGAGTTTTTCAGAACACACAAAAAAAGTGTACGAATTATTCACGAAAAATTTGAAATTTAAAAATACATATGGCATTTTTCTTGAAATTTTAAAAGAATTAAAATTAATAAACCATAGTGCAGATTGGAAAAACACAAAAGCACAAATTGAAACTAAAGTGTTTGAAAAAATTATTTTGAACTGGCAAGTGCAAAAACACTACACACCACCTGCTCTCTTTTTAAATTATTTAAAAGATATTTCGCAAAGTACAAGTTTTGAACTTCCAAAAGTTATTTTAAATGATATTAATGCGGTGAACATTATGACGGTTCATGCTTCAAAAGGTCTTGAATTTGAATGTGTTTTTGTGACGAAAAATGTTGCGGATGGGAAAAACAACAATAAAAATAAATATATTTTTGATATTTCTTATGAAGGCAAAAAACCTTTTGGGATGATATTCAAAGATGATAAAAACCCAAAAGCGGTAGTTTATAAAGAAATTTGGCGAAATCCAAGAGACTATGCTGAAAAATTAAGACTTTTCTATGTTGCAATTTCAAGAGCGAAAAGTTTTCTATATCTTACGTCATTTGAAAAATATGCAAGTGTGTCCCCACCTGCGTTTCATGACATTATTGATGAAGCAGAGGATGAAAAATAAGGTTTTTCAATTAAGTTTTCAAATGCTTTGATGTTTTCATAGTCAACGCCAGCTTCACATAATTCTTCAGCTTCAAGACCAAATAAAGTGATAATATCCCTTGCTTTTTGTCTTGATTTGAAACTATCTTTGTTTAACAAGCCAAAAACCTCGTTTAGAGCGCTTTCACGAGTCATAAATAAAGAGGAGTTTGTTTTATGTAGAATTCTTCTTTTTGATTTTCCCATTCCATGATAAGTATGCAAGGCATGTAAAAAAAAGTAAATAACATGTGAAATTTTGTTTACATACTAGCAATTTTTTTCCTTTATGGTATTTATATAAGCACATTAGTTAACTAGGTGTGGTATGCGAATCAATCAAACTCAACCGTTGGCTTTTAAAGCCGCTCGAATTAACATTCTTGCAAACTCTGATAACCATGGGAATATTACTTCTTTGGCTCAGTTTTATAATACAATCAGAGAAAACGAAGAAGATATATTTAAAGAATCAGATAAAGACAGCACATTAAACCTCTACATTAATGCTGGTGACTTTTTTATTAACGGAGCAAAACAGGGCTTTAGAACAGATTCAAGCATAACAAATATGGATGTTCAAAAAGACTTTTTCCAAGTCTTAATTGATAAAGTTAGAAAAGTAGCAAATTATAAACAATTTATGAAGGAATGCGAAGAAAAGAAATTGCAGCCTTCTGAACACAAAACTGTTGAAGATCCAGTGAATTTCCATGCATTATACACTCCTGGAAACCACTGCTATGATGGTGGCGACACAATGTTATATGACGCTTTAGAAAAAATTCGTGGCGGTCTAAATGTTGTTATGACTAATATAGACAAAAAAAATTCTGACGCGTATAAAAATTATAATTTTGACAAGAAGAATTCTAAATTCGTAACTTCTAAAGAGTTTGAAGTTCAAGACGACACATATGAACACAAAAAACACCATGTAATGGTTTTGGGCGCAACAATTCCAGCTATGGATTTTTATAACCCAGGCCTTTTAGAACAAACAAAATTTGTTGATGAAAATAAATGCAAAGATTCATCAATGAAAAAAGAAAATATCCAAAACACAATAAATGCATTAAAAGAAAAAACAACTGATTTCAAAAAAAGATATCCTGATGGAATTATCATTTTAGCTTCTCATATGGGAACAAAATTATCAAAAATGATCAGAGACGAAATTCCACAAATAAACGAAATTTTAGATGGTCATAAACACGACGTTGCAACTTTCCAAAAAGGCGATAGTTTTGTTTCTTCATTAGGACAAGATAATAAAATTATCAAATCAATTTCTCTTTATATAGATGATTTTGGTGATATTGAAAGAGAATCTTTCGTTTTCACAACTGACCAACATAAACTTGGTGAGACAGAATACAACGCGTTTACAAGAATGTTGTCAAGTAAAGAAACACAAGAAAGAATCAGCACTAAAAAAAGAAATAATTATAGTGCAGAATCTGAATCTATTGTTCAAATTCATGACACAAACAATGCAAGAAATATGAATGATGTTCAATACACATCTGATATAAGATATGCAAATTCATTGCTTGCTAATTTCTTAACAACTGCTTTAAAAGAATCAATAATAAAAACAAAAGGTTTAGAAGATGTTGATATTGTTGGTGTTCAATCTTCAATCATCAGGGGTGGCTTAAAAGATGGCGCAAGTAACCTTGATTTAATGAAGGTGTTTGATGGTGTAAGCGAAAAATTATCAGCAGTAAAAGTTGGGGAAGTTTCAGGTCCTGAATTATTTTTTGTAATTTTAGAAAACATAAAAGATAACATTGCTGAAAAATCAAGAAACACAATAATTCATTGGTCTGATATTCAAGTTAATAGAACTGAAATTGAGAAAAAACTCAACGAAATCAAAAAACAATATTCTTCAGATGAAAAAGTAGCAAAAGAAATGTTCGACAAAGATTTTGCAGAAATAACTAGCACGATGGAAATAAACAAATTGTCAAACAGTGCAAAAGAATTAAGAGACAAACTCATAATGCTAGTGGGTGATTGTATTAAAATCAGAAAAGACGGAGAATTTATCGAGCTAGATTTATCTGGCTATGCAAAATACAAAATGGCTATTGCAAATAAATATCTTGAAAAAGAAGATATCAAAATGCCAAAATTAATTAGAGATAATTTTGAAGTGAAAAAAGATGAAAAAGGTTCTCCAATAACATACCATAAATTATTTATGGAGTATTTGAATGACGAAAGCAGAGAAATAGATCCTAACGCAAAAGAAGAAGACGGAAACAAAGGAATTGTTATGAGATATATTACTCCAAGCGGCAAAACAAACAGATTTTATATCGATAAAATCGCTGGAGAAGAAAAGCGCATACTCTAATTATTGTTTATAATAACCTAAGTTTTCTAAGGCAACGTTTTGAGCTTGCAAAATAAAATTACAAAATTCGCGAACAGCACCTCTGCCCCCAGAGCGCGATGAAACAAATTTGCTCACAGCTTGAACTTCATAAACCGCATCGCTTGGACAAGCACCAAGTCCTACTTGTTTTATAACAGGAATATCTGGTAGGTCGTCTCCCATATAAGCAATTTCATCATCTAATAAAGAATATTTTTCTTTTAAGACAGCGATTGCTTCAAGCTTATTTTTTTGACCTTCAAAAAGCTCTTTAATATCGAGCATTTTTGCTCTTTCTCGCACTGTGCCGTTAACTCTTGCAGTGATTATTGAAGTAATAATACCTGCTTTATTTAAAAGAACAACTCCAAGACCATCTTTTGCGTTAAAAGTTTTAATTTCTCTGCCGTCTTCAAGAAAAGTCAAAGAACCATCCGTCATAACGCCGTCTATGTCAAAAGCCACACATTTAATTTTTTTGGCAGCGGCTTTTAATTCTAAATTTGCATTTTGTTCGCTGTTGAAGTTACTCATAATTTGCTCGAAAATCTACAAAAAAATTATACATCAAAAGGACTAGATTTAATTCTTTTTGTAAAAAAACTTAAAAATTTGTCGTGATATTTAATATACAGAATTACGGTATAATTTTCTATGAAAAAGTTTCAAATAGACTTTAAATTTCGCCATGTCACAGAAGTTATAGACGGGATTAAAGGTTTTATTAACAAAAATCGATGTAGCGAATTTGAAGCAGATATTAGCCCATTAAATTTAATTGATGCAATTAAAACAGTTGTTATGTGTTCAACTTACCATTTCAGAAAATATCCTGAAGGCAAAGTTTATTGGGATTTAAAGGATAGGCAAACTATGTCTATGATAGCGCCACTGAAGCTATCGAACATGGAATTAAGAGTAAAAAGAGAAGAAGTAAAGGCGAGATTAAGAGTAGTAAAATGACAAATATTATAAAAAAAATTATTGATTCAAAAATTTATGGGGTAGTGAGAGCAGATGAAACAGCTCGTGCAGTTGAAATCGCAAATGCATATGCTGAAGCTGGCATAAAAGTTATTGAAATGAATTCAACTCTTGAGGCTGTCCAAGAAGTTACAAAAAATACAGATATTATTGTTGCAACAGGTGGAATAATTACAACTTGGCAAGCACAAAAAGCGCTTGAAGCAGGTTCTAAACTTTTGGTTTCACCGATTTTGCAAATGGGACTTGTGAAATTTTCATCTTGGAACAAAATCCCACTTATTTTAAGTGCTTCAACACCAAATGAAGCATATTGTGCTTGGAAAGCAAGAATTCCGCTTATTAAAATTTATCCTGTTCGTGATTTAGGCGGAACAACATACATTGAAGACCTACTCCGTCCAATGAATTTCTTGAATGTTATTCCAGCTGGGAATGTTAATTTAGATAACATCAAAGCATATTTGAAAGCAGGTGCTTCAGCAGTTGCTTTAGGCCGCGAGTTATATCTAGATAAAAATTACGATGAAATTTTAAAGGCTGCAAAACTTGCAATTAAAGAGGCACAAGAAGTTTAGATGAAAAAAGGTCTTTTTATTACATTTGAAGGTGCAGATGGTTGCGGAAAAACAACGCAACAAGGACTTTGCGCTAAATATTTGGAAGGAAAAGGGGTTGAAGTTTTATTATCTCGTGAACCAGGGGCAACGGCACTTGGTGTTAAACTTCGTGAAATTTTACTCCATTACCCTGACCCTGTGGCTTCAGAATGTGAAACATTTTTATATTTAGCGGATAGAGCACAACATATCCAAGAAAAAATCATTCCTGCGCTTGAAGAAGGCAAAATTATTTTATGCGACCGCCATACAGATTCAAACATTGCATATCAAGGCTATGGCAGAGGAATTGATATTGATAAAGTTAAATATTTAAACGATATAGCAGTTGCTGGAGTGAAACCAGATATTACATTTGTTTTTGATGTTGATAGCGAAATTGCACAAGAAAGAGTGGGCAAAACCAAAGACAGACTTGAATCTTTAGGAATTGAATTTCACAAAAAAGTGCGCAACGGCTACCTCGAAATTGCAAAAAATGAACCAGAAAGAGTGCATGTAATAAATTCTAACCTCGGAATTGAAGAAGTTTTTGCACAGGTCAAAAAAGTTTTAGATGAAAAAGTTTTAGGGTAATTTACGGCACAGGATCATATCCGCCAGGGTTCCACGGGTGGCATCTTGCAATTCTTTTAAGCCCAAGCCAAATACCTTTCCCTGCTCCATATTTTTGAATTGCTTGAATCATATAGGTAGAGCATGTTGGGTGAAATCTACAAACAGGTGGTGTAAACCTAGAGAAAAATTTATAAATCTTGATAAGTTTAATGAGCATTTTTTCAATTATTTTCATTTAATTTTTCTTCAACCTCATCAAAATCATGTTCAAAATCAATATCTGCTATAAAATCAGTTAAATATACGCAAGGATTATTTCCAATAAAATCTTCATATTGCATAAAGGTTTCATAACTTAAAGCATAAAATGCGCCGTTTTCTCTTATCATTTCATAGTGTTCAGCTTCGTCTTGCCTTCTTGGGCGCTTGTGATAATCATATAGCGGATTTAATTTGCCTGATTTTCCTATGCTCCACTTAGCATGTGTTGTGCCTAAAGTGTGCCCTGAAAAGCAACTGTCTGCATTTTTGTTTTTAAAGAAAAATTCGAAGGCTTTGTCTATGTATTCTCCATCTCGAAGAGGACATGTGGGTTGCAAAAGCACAACATAATCAGGTGTGTAACCTGTTTTTTCAAGTTCCTTTAGTACGTGGTACATAACAGGAGCAGTTTTTGTTTCATCTTGGGCAAGTTCATTTGGTCTATCTATAACTTCAGCACCAAATTTAAGTGAAATCTCTTTAATTTCACTGTCTTCAGTTGAAACAACCGTCCTTGTTACATATTTTGAATTTAAGCCTGCTTCAATAGAATAGGCAACCAAAGGTTTTCCTTTAAGGAGTTTAACATTTTTTCTTCTTATTCCTTTTGAGCCACCACGAGCAGGGATTATTGCTAAAATTTCCATTCAAACTCCTTTTGAAGTTCTTTGCTTTCACTTATCTCAAGCGCTTCGTGCAGTGTTCTTCCGCAATGTGTTTCGACTTCGCCCGAATTATTAATTTCTGCTAAATATACCATATCATCAAATTCGACATTTTGATATTTTTCAACCAAATCACCAGATAATGCGCTTTCAAAAAGTTCAATTAAATTTTCTCTGCAAGATTTGATAAAAATTTCTACATCAAGGCTTTGAAAGAAAGGATTACACTCAAGCACAAATAAATTATTTTCACTATCGAGCAAGAAATCAATCCCTAATATTCCAATATATTCTCCCTCATTTGAAAGAGCGAACATAAGAGGGTTAATATATTCTTCCATAATTTTTTTTCTAAATTCTTCATCTGCGAAATTTGTTCCAGATTTTGCCCATCTTGAATTTTTTGTGGTTACAAAATTCAAAAGTTTGGCGTTAAAACCATCTGTGATAATGTAGGCGCTAAATTCTTGCCCTTCAATAAAATTTTCAAAAATAAGAGTTTGAAAATCGTTTTCGTAAAATTTTGTAAGTGTTGAATGCGCTTCTTTATACGTTTCGCAAATTACAGTACCCAAAATTTCACTGTGTTCATTTGGTTTTATGCAAAGTGGATAATTTGCGCTTTTAATGTATTCATAAGCATTTTGGGATTTTTCTATAATTGTGAAAGGAGTTGTTTCAATTTTATTTCTATATAAAAATTTTTTAGCTTTTGCCCTGTCGCTTGTGATTCTGTTTATTTCATAATCTGGTGCAAAAACTCCAATTCCTTCGCGTTTTAATCTTTCTGAAAAATCACTCTCAAGAACCCTATAATCAGAAATAATAACAAGTTCAATTTTATTATTTCTTACAAACTTAAGCAGGTCATCAAAATTTAAATAATTAATATCAACGAAATTTACACCTTCAACATTTGTAGTTGAATAAATTTCAGCTTGATTGTATTCAACAAATTTTTTGCTAAAAACACGTGTTGCAAAATTGTTTCCGATAAACAAAATTTTCATAAAAAAATTATATCATTCTTTCTTTATTTGCAATATACTTATGAAATCAAGGATAAGTTATGAAAAAAATTGTTGAAAAAACGGGGTTAAAACACATAGCGCTTATTATGGACGGTAATCGCCGTTGGGCTCATAGCAAAATGTTGCCTTCTATGATGGGGCACAAAAAAGGTGTTGAAGCACTTAAAAAGACAGTTATTGCTGCTGATAAATTTGGTGTTAAATATATTACAGTTTATGCATTTTCAACTGAAAATTGGAACAGAAAAAAAGAAGAAGTAGATTTTTTGATGAATTTGCTTAAAGACACAATCAAAAATGAACTTTTAGAGCTTCATCAAAATAACGTTGTTTTAAGGTTTATTGGCGACAAAGTTCGCTTTACAGACGATTTAATTGAAGTGTTAGACGAGGCAGAAGAAAAAACAAAAAATAATACAGGTGTTAATTTGCAAATTGCAATTAATTACGGTGCCCGCCATGAAATGGTTCAAACTATGCAAAAGCTTGTGGCGCAAGGAGTTAAACCCGAAGATATTACAGAAGAGTTAATATCAAAAAATTTATACACAGCAAACATTCCAGACCCAGATTTACTCATTAGAACTGGTGGCGAAAAAAGAATAAGTAATTATTTGCTGTGGCAAATTGCGTATAGCGAAATTTTTGTGACAGATTTATATTGGCCTGATTTTGGCGAAGATGCGTTTAAAGAAGCAATTGAAGAGTTTGCAAAAAGACAAAGAAGATTTGGAGAATAAGTGTTAGATATTTATTTTGCTTCAGGGAATCCTCATAAAGTTCTTGAAATAAATGAAATAGCGCACCCCTATGGTGTTAATGCAAAATTACCAGAAGGAAACTTTGACCCTGATGAAACAGGCACAACTTATGAGGAAAATTCATTTATCAAGGCTTATGAGGCCTCTAAGTGTTGTGGTTGCGATGATGATTTATTTTTAGCAGATGATAGCGGACTTGAAATTTATGCGCTAAATAATGCCCCAGGGCTTAAAAGTGCAAGATATGCTCCAACTGCGCAAGATAGAATTAATAGAGTACTAACAGAGCTCCAAGGTGTTAAAAATAGAGGTGCAAGATTTGTTTGCGCTATGACACTTTGCAATAAAAAAGGCGAGGTTATATTCAAAACAACAGGAATTATGGAAGGTAAAATTTCAGAAAAACCTGCAGGAAATGGCGGTTTTGGCTATGACCCAATTTTTGTGCCAGAGGGATACGAGGTAAGTGTTGCAGAAATTTCAGAAGATGAGAAAAATTTAATATCTCATAGAGGCAAAGCGCTTCGCAAAGTATTAGAATTTCTTGAAGATTATAAAAATTAATTTTTTGTTAAAAAAATTAATTATTTGAAGAATTGAAAATAGAATAGAAGAATGAATTAAAAGGAGAATTAATTATGGCAATTAAACCATTAATGGACAGAATTGTAATCAAAGTTGTTGACGATGTTGAAAAAACACAAGGCGGAATTTTTATTCCTGATAGCGCAAAAGAAAAACCACAAAAAGGTGAAGTTGTAGCTGTTGGCGCAGGCAAAACAATGGAAAATGGCGAAAAAGAACCAATGGAAGTGTCTGTTGGCGATGTTGTTTTATATGCTAAATATTCAGGCACAGATGTAAAAATTGATAATGAAGAATACAAAATTTTATCAATTAAAGATGTATTAGCAATTATCGAATAATTAACAAAAAGGAGATTTTTAAAATGGCAAAAAAAGTTGTATATAATGCAGATGCAAGAGAAGCTCTTTTGAACGGCGTTAACGCAGTTGCAAATGCTGTTAAAGTTACTCTTGGACCAAAAGGCAGAAACGTTATATTAGAAAAAAAATATGGCGCACCACAAATTGTTAACGATGGCGTAACTATTGCGAAAGAAATTGAATTAAAAGATGGACTTGAAAATGCAGGTGCGCAACTTTTAAAAGATGTTTCATCTAAAACAAACGATGTTGCAGGTGATGGCACAACAACTGCTTCAGTTTTAGCTCAAGCAATATTCAGAGAAGGCTTAAGAAACTTAACTGCAGGTGCTAATCCAATTGGTATCAAAAAAGGTATTGCAAAAGCGGTTGAAATTGCAACTCGTGAAATTAAAGATATGTCGAAACCTGTTGATTCAAAAGAAATGCGTGCTCAAGTTGCTGCAATTTCTGCAGGAAACGACAAAGAAATCGGTAATTTAATTGCAGATTGTATTGAAGCTGTTGGCACAGAAGGTGTTATCACAGTTGAAGAATCAAAAACTTTCACGACTGATAAAAAAATTGTTGAAGGTATGCAATTTGATAAAGGTTATATTTCACCATACTTTATTACAGATGCTGAGCGCATGGAAGCAGTTTTAGAAGATGCTTATGTATTATGCGTAAATAAAAAAATCAATTTAATTGCAGACCTTGTTCCAATTTTAGAACAAGTTGCTCGTGATGGTCGTTCACTTTTAATCATCGCTGAAGATGTTGAAGGTGAAGCTCTTGCGACACTTGTTGTGAACACAATGAGAAAAGTTTTAAGAGCAGTTGCCGTTAAAGCTCCAGGATTTGGCGACAGAAGAAAAGCAATGCTTGAAGATATTGCTATTTTAACTGGCGGACAAATGTTTACTGAAGAACTTGGCATTAAACTTGAAAATGTTACTGTTCAACAACTTGGTAAAGCGAGAAGAGTTGCAGTTACAAAAGACGAAACAACAATTGTTGTTGGCAACGAAACAAAAGATGCAGTTGCTGAAAGAGTTAGACTTTTGAAAAAACAAATTGAACAATCTGATTCAGATTATGATAAAGAAAAACTTCAAGAAAGAATTGCAAAACTCTCTGGTGGTGTTGCAGTAATTGAAGTTGGTGCAGCAACTGAAGTTGAACTTAAAGAATCAAAATTGAGAATCGAAGATGCGTTGAATGCTACTCGCGCTGCTCAAGAAGAAGGTATCGTTCCAGGTGGCGGTGTTGCACTTGTTAGAGTTCAACAAGTTCTTGAAAAAGAAATTGAAACAAAAACATTTGATTCAGATGATGAAAAAGTTGGTTTCAAAATCTTAACTGCGGCATTAGACATTCCTGTTAAATTAATTGCTGAAAATGCAGGCGCTAAAGGCGATGTAGTTGTTGAAAATGTTAAAAAAGAACAAGGTTCATACGGCTATGATGCAATGGCAAATGAATATTGCGATATGTTCAAAGCTGGTATTGTTGACCCTGCAAAAGTTACTCGCTCAGCATTAGAAAACGCTGCTTCAGTTGCTTCAATGCTACTTACAACAGAAGCTGCAGTGGTTGACATTCCTGAAGAAAAACCAGCTATGCCTGATATGTCTGCAATGCAAGGCATGGGCGGCATGGGAATGATGTAATCGAAGTGTAGTACAAAAATTAGGCGTCTTGTGACGCCTTTTTTTGTACA